>NZ_JAHLEC010000021.1 GCF_018861705.1 Clostridium psychrophilum
TTGTATTTCATGAGAAGTTCTAAATCCGTCAAAGAAGTTTACGAAAGGTATTCTTCCCTCTAGTGCTGTTAAATGAGCAACTGGTGAAAGATCCATTACTTCTTGTACACTATTTGATGCAAGTAGCGCAAATCCTGTTTGTCTAGTTGCCATTACATCTTGATGATCTCCAAAAATGTTAAGTGCATGAGTTGTTAACGCTCTAGCAGCTACATCAAATACTCCTGGTAAAAGTTCTCCTGCAATTTTATACATGTTTGGGATCATTAATAATAATCCTTGAGAACATGTAAAAGTTGAAGTTAAAGCTCCAGTTTGAAGTGAACCATGAACTGCTCCTGCAGCGCCTGCCTCTGATTGCATTTCCATGATTTTAACTTTTTGACCAAATACATTTTTTGTTCCTTTAGCTGCAAGTTCATCACAATATTCTGCCATTGTTGATGATGGCGTTATTGGATAAATTGCTGCCACATCGGTATATGCATACGCAACGTGTGCAGCTGCTGTATTACCATCCATTGTTTTCATTTTTCTCATTTAATAAGCCTTCTTTCGTTAAATTATTTATCTGCTTTCAAAGCTGTTGCAGCGACCCAAGGAGATGATTTAATGCTTAAACTCCACATTTAATGTTTACATTTATGAACCACCATAATTTTATGAAGAATTCAAGATATTACTCCTATAATATAGCATTTTGCTCGTCACCCCTCAGGTATTTCAAGTCTTGTCAATCTATTTTATTCACAAACTTTTCCTGGATTTAATATATTTTTAGGATCAAACGCTAATTTTATATTTTTCATAAGACCTACATACACAGGACCTAATTGTTCTAGCATATAAGCTTTTTTAGCAAAACCAATCCCGTGCTCTCCGGATACTAAACCTTTAAGTTCCCTAGATTTGCTATACATTGCTTCAAATACTTCTGCAATTTTTTTGTCCCATACTTCATCTGTAAGATCATCCTTTAACACATACACATGTAGGTTACCATCACCTGCATGACCAAAACTTCTTATTCTTATATCAAACTGCTTTTGAAGTTCATTAGTATAATTAATAAATTTTGCAACCATGTTTCTTGGAACTACAACGTCACATTCATCCATATAACTTGTTGTTGCTTTAACTGCTTCAAGAAAAGCTCCTCTTGCAGACCAAACAGCTTCTTTTCTTTCATCTGTATCAGTAATAAATACATCAAGAGCACCTTGCTCTAGGCAAATATTTGCAACGCCTTCATAATCTTTTTCTATTTCTTCTATAGTATTACCATCAAAAGTTAATAAAAGGTATGCATCTGACGAATTATCTGGGAACTTTTTACCAAGGAACTCTTCAGCTGCAAGAATAACTTCTCTTTGCATAAATTCTATTGCAGTTGGTGCTGCTTTTGATTTAACTATCAACGGAACTGTGTTTATTGCCATATCAAGGTTAGGAAAAGGTATTAATAGTGATACAGCTTTTTTAGGTAATGGTATAAGTTTTAATATTATTTTTGTTACTATAGCGAGTGTTCCCTCTGACCCACATATTAAATCTTTTATGCTATAGCCAGTAGAATTTTTAACTACTTTTCCACCAACTTCAAGTATTTCTCCACTTGGAAGCACTACTTCAAGACCTCTTATATAATCCCTCGTAACCCCATATTTAACAGCTCTCATTCCACCAGCATTTGTATTTATATTTCCAGCAATTGTTGCAGATTTCTCTCCTGGATCTGGTGGATAAAATAAATCAAACTCTTCAACATATTTACTTATCTCCATTAAAAGAACACCTGGCTCGAGTGTTAGCATTAAGTTTTCTTCATCGATTTCAAGTATCTTATTCATTCTAGACATATTTATCATTATTCCACCGTAGATAGGAACTGATGCTCCAACTAGCCCTGTTCCTGATCCTCTTGCTACAACTGGGATCATATTATCAGATGCATATTTCATAATCTTTGACACTTCAGCAGTATTTAGAACTTCAACTAATACTTCTGGCATTTTACTTATTCCACCCATTTCATCATGGCTAAAATCATCATTTATATTATCGCCTGTAAACACTCTATCTTTGCCTAATATAGAAACTAGAAATTCTATGTCCTTAGCATCAATTTTTTTATAGCTCATAAAATTGCCTCCTTGATTACTTATTTAGTGTAAGTACTAACCTAGTTAGTGAACACTCCCTATTTATTTTGGTCACAAACTTATTTGGTGAACTCCTAATTTTTCTTAGTGAACTCCCAACCTATTTAGTGAACCGCTACATTATCTTTTCTTATTAACGAACACAATATTCTGCACCAAAGTTTTTGATGTCATCAATTAATTGAGGAACTATTTCATATATATCTCCTACTATTCCATAATGAGCTACATTGAATATAGATGCATTTGGATCTTTATTTGCTGCAAATATACGCTCCGAACCATTCATTCCAGCTGTAAATTGAACTGCGCCAGAAATTCCAAGAGCTATTATGAGTTTTGGTTTAACTGTTCTGCCTGAAAGACCAATTTGTTTTTTAGCATCAATCCAACCCGCTTCAATTGTTGGTCTTGTACCTGCTACTTGAGCATCAAGAAGATCAGCAAGTTCTTGAATCATAGCAAGGTCTTTTTCTGATTTTAAAGCCCTACCAACTGCAATTATTACCTCAGCATCTGATATATTTTCTTCAACTTCTTTTTTAGTAACTTTTAGTACTTCTATATTCGATTTAAGTTTTGCTCTATCCATTTCACAAATTGTAATTTTACCTTTTGCCTCACATAATTTTTCAGGAGCATTCATAACCTTATATCTTACTGTTGACATCTGTGGTCTATTATTAGGACATATTATTTGAGCCATAATATTACCACCAAAAGCAGGTCTTATCTGTACTAAGTCTGTATTTTCTTTCATTTTAAGTATTGTGCAATCAGCAGTAAGTCCTGTTCTAAATCTTGCAGCAACTCTAGGAGCAAGTGATCTACCAATAGTTGTAGCTCCAACAAGTAATGATGATGGTTTTACCTTATTTACAAAATCCTCAAATGCTGCCGTATAAGGTTCTATTCTAAAATCTTTTAGTTCTTCGTAATCGTATACAAAAACCTCATCCACTCCATAACTAAGTAATTCTTTTGCTTTTTCCTTTATATTATAACCAATGAATACACAATAAACTGGGAAATTAACAACTTTTGCAAGCTCTCTAGCTTTTCCAATAAGTTCAAATGTTACAGGATGTATAACCCCTTCAACATGATCAACATATACACCTATACCTTTCCATAAGCTCTTATCAACTTGTTTTTCCTTTGTTTCAATAAATTCCATTACACCAGTTGGGCCCTTTTTAACGCATACCTTACACATTTTACAGCCTGCATTAACTTCGATTTTTCCATTATTGTATTCAATAGCACCAAAAGGGCAAATCTTTATTAACTCTTGAACATTTGTTTCATTTACTTTCTCTTGATTACAAATTAATTTACTCATTAGAATTCCACCCTTCTTTATACAAATTTTAATTCTTTAAGTTTTGATGCTATTTTTGAACTAAGTTGTGCTCCAGTACCTGTCCATGTTTCACGATCATTGTTTACAGATGGTGGAAATATTCTCTCAACTTGAGTTGGTGAACCGTTAAGTCCATATTTTTTTTCATTCTTATCTTCAAAATCATTTAATGTTATCATTTTTATATCTCTATCTTTTGTAGCTAGTTTCTTCCTATAAGAAGGAAGTCTTGGTTGATATATGTCTTTATCTACAGTTAGAAGACATGGGAATTGAACCTCGGCTACTTCTATAGTATCTGCCATATCCATTTCTACTACAATTGATTTTTCTTTTAATTCTATTATTTTTAAAACGTTTGCAATGTGAGGAATACCTAAATATTCTGCCATTTCTGGTCCTACTTGAGCAGTGTCACCATCAATTGTTTGCTTTCCACATAATATAAGATCAAAATCGCCCATTTTCCTTACTCCCTGCGAAATTGTATAGGATGTAGCTAGAACATCAGCGCCTGCGAACTTTCTATCAGAAATTAATGCTCCCTCGTCTGCACCCATCATATAAGCTTCCCGAATTACATCCTTTGCTTGAGGTGGCCCCATAGTAATAACCTTTATTAATCCGCCTTGTTGTTCCTTAATTTTAAGAGCTGTTTCTAATGCAAACAAGTCAAAAGGATTCATTTTGGAATCTACACCGTCTCTTTTTAAAACGCCTGTAACTGGATCTACTTCAACTTTTGAAGTTCCTGGAACTTGTTTTATACAAACTAATATTTCCATATATATCTTCCTCCTATATTTTGTATAGAAATTATAAACATTATTTCAATGGTCAGATGGTCTGACCACTTTGTAGTTTCATAATAACATACTATTTAGAATATTTCTATAACATTTTGAATATTTATATAAATTTGTGAAAAAGTTTACATGTATATATGAATTTTATATATTAAGAGGTGTTACAATTATTTTATATATTTTTTTAACAACATTTTGGAAGCTTCATTTCTGCCATATTCTGTGAGTGGCAGTTGTTTAGCTTAGGGAAATTGATTTGGTAGAAGTCTAAATCTGCTTCCAAAGTTGTCAATGCATCTTTTTCAAAGCTGTTGCATCGACCCCGGAGATGATTTA
This sequence comes from Clostridium psychrophilum, assembly GCF_018861705.1. GTDB lineage: Bacteria > Bacillota > Clostridia > Clostridiales > Clostridiaceae > Clostridium_AD > Clostridium_AD psychrophilum. The sequence continues at coordinate 4,668 of NZ_JAHLEC010000021.1, forward strand.
ATGCGTATTAACCAACAATTAAGCATATTAATAATAAAGGCAATTTTTTATAGATAAAGAAAGGAATGATTTTATGAAAATACAAAAGGCTCCTAATGAATCTAAAAATAACTTTGAAAATAAATATATTTTTAATATTATTTTAAGCAAAAATAAAATTCCAATAAATTTAACAGGCCTCACAATATCTCTTTTAATTTTAAAATTGGGTTCAGAGATAGTAATAGATTCCGCTCATATTGTAATAACTGATGCCATACATGGAAAAATAACAATAACATTATCTGATTTGAATATTTTATCAATTGGTAATTGTAAGACACAAATATTATTAATAAATAATAAAAACAAGAAAATAAAGTTCCCCGAATTTACGATTAACTCAATAATAAACAATACTATAAAACAAAAAGATGTCATTTCACAAGTTGATGTATCGCACCACTGTGAACATAATCATATAAAAAATGTACAAAGGAAAGTTGTTGACACTAGTACAAATAATACAATACAATTTGCTTTCGTAACGGATCTTCACGCTGATGATTACAAAAATTATTATGATCAAATTGTAAAACACTTAAACGCTGTTATAAATATTGAAAGTTACGGAATATTAGATTTTATTGCTATAGGTGGCGATATACATTCTGGTGTTTATAAAAACAAAGGAAATCCTAAAAGTAAACTAAGTGAAATCGCAAAAATATTAAGAGTATCCAAAACACCTGTATTTGTACTTCACGGTAACCATGATGATAATAGTTATACTGTTGTTTCACCTAAAAATCCTGTTTTATCTAATCTTATTACTAAAAAAGAATGGTTTAATCGAATGATAAAACCTTTTATGAATGGAGAAATACATGATTCTAAGGATAATATGAGTCTTTATTATTATAAAGATTTTTATGACAAAAAAATCAGAGTAATATGCCTTGATTCAACAGACTATCCAATAATAAAGAATAAAGATAACACTGTAAAATGGTGTGGCCAAAATTTTTATGGATTTGGATCAAGGCAAGTTTTATGGTTACAATCTGAAGCTCTTAATACACTAGATAAAAATGATTGGTCAGTTATAATATTATCTCATATGGCTACAAGGGATAAAGATTTGATGTATAACGGTTCTAATCCATATAATGGTACTCTTGTTGAGGGAGTATTGAAATCATTTATGAACGGTGACGAATTTTCAGCAACCACTTCAGGAGATTATGGTCTATCAGTAAATGCCAACTTTAAAAGCCAAGGTCCAAGAAAAATACTATGTTACGTCTATGGGCACACGCATACTGACAATATTAATAAGCCTGTTGATTTGGGATGGAATTTTATAAATACTGCTTCTTGCTATAGTTCAGGCATTAAAGAAAGAACTTTAGGTACAAATAAAGAAGATTTGTGGGATGTTATCGTTGCAGATAAAATCACTGGCGTTATCGATTGTTTTAGATATGGATATGGCGTTGATAGACATATCTTGTAATTTATAATAAAACCAAAACATATAAAAAAATACTTGTAGCTAAACACGTAAAATGTTTATCTAACAAGTATTTTTTTATTATTAATGATTTTTTTAAACAATAATTTCTTTGAAATCACTTATTTCAGCAACAGCGAGTGTTGCATTATCAAGAACCATTCTTGATTTGGCATTTATATAAAATCCATTAGGATAATCTTTAAACATTTTAAAGTATTCTGCTTTTATTTTGTAAGTTGATTTCTGTCTTCCATTTGAGGGGGCTCTTCCATCCACTTATGTATAATCATTAGTTTTCCACCTTTTTTTGCATAATCAAATGTATCCTTTGCAATAATTGCAAGTTTAGTATGTAAATCACTTCTCATACTAAAGGATGTACCTAAAGCATTGTAACCTATTGAAGAGCTAGACACTAAACTTGTTATATACATCATAAGTTTATCAGAAAAAGGTGTCTCAGTTGAATCTGTAGCTCTACCTGCCCATGTACTCGGAGGCTGAATATCACTTTGTAATAATACATTACTTAAATTAGTAATAATCTTTTTTGCTAATTCTTTACCTTCTATGAAATATTCTTTAACTTCACTTTCCGCTGCAACTTGTGCAAACCCTGTCATCAACTGCATACCAAAAATGTTATCTTCAATAGCTTCATTAATAAAACCAACTTCAATTGTATTTAATGCACGTTTATCAGCAAAAATATTATGGCCACTCATGTAATTTTTATCTTCAATAAATTCTATTTTTTGGGGCACAGTTACATACGGTGGCTTTGCAAGCACTCCTTTTTCTAATAGATAGTTTGTTGTCATAACATAATACTTATCAGAAAGATCATAATTATGCTTTAATATATCATGAGCTTCTTTTGTAAATGACATAGCTGAAAATACTGCAGAATGACCAAAATTTAATTTCATCATTTGGCGAAGGAACATTATATTAAAAATGTCATCAAATAGAGGAGGTGCTTCTTTTACCACGTCACGTTCATCAAATCCCATTGGAATAACTGCTTTCTCATTATTAAATACATTCACAATTTCATTCAGTATATTTTGTCCTTGAGGAATATAGGTACTTAATATGTTTTGAGCCTCTTTATCAATAGTTTTATCTTTAAACAAATCAAATATTATTAACCTTGCTGACTTTGATATATAAGTCATCCATAATGTACCTAATTCTGATGAAGTTAATTGTATTTTCGCTTCTGTAGTCATATAAACCCTTCTTTCTATTAAAATTTATAATATGATATTAATAAGAATATATATATATATAATTCTTATATTAGAGAGTTTGAATGTCTAAATTTTGATGTTCTCAATTAATCATTATGCTTTAATTTGTCTTACATTATTATGCTTTAATTTGTCTTACATTATACTGTTATATGATATTTTCATAAATAACTCACATTTTTGCTATTATGTTTGGTGTATTTACTAAGACGTTTATGTATCTTCTATAAATATAAAAACCACGAATGAATATAAATAACTCCATAATATTAATTTGTATAACCCAAAATATACGTATACCATCCAGTAAAATATTGATATAATAACATATATGAAGTTGTTACTATTGTTAATTCAAATAGATTATAAGTTCTAACTAATCCGAATATTTGAGTAGGTTATGCCCATAATGTCATTTCGATTCCCCCAGTATTAAGGAAAAGAGCCTTAAAAATGGAAAACACTTATATTACGAATAAAATGAAATAGTATATGAGCATAATAGCAACTCCAAGAGGAAGTCCTAGCTTCATCCATTCTTTACTTTTGATTTTTAATTTTCCAGAGGAAATAATATTTGGAATGTTACCTGGAATCATCATTCCTCCACTAACAAGTAATCCAATTAACACAGCTTTAACTTGCGTCAAAGACATTTTGGAACTTATTTCAGCCGCAGCGAGTGTTGCGTTATCTAGCACTGCTGAAGACATATTAACCCAATATAAATAACGAGTATCAAGAGGTACTATATAAGCTTCAATTATTGGTTTAAAGCCCTCTCCAAGTAATTCTAGTGCAATAATGAACATAAAAATTTTAATAGCTCTTATGAGGATTATATTATTTGACTCTTCTATATCATTTTCATCTACACTCTTTGTGTCAATTTTTTCTTCTTTACCATACCATGCTCCAATAATTCCAAGAACCAATATACCAGGTATAATATAAATAGCAAAGTTCTCAAAAAGATACCAGAAATCTACATTGAGCTTAGATACCACAATTGTAGATAGTGGTTCACCTATTGGCGTTAATATTGCCCCAAGCCCAATTGAAAAACATGAAACTATATTAATATTTATTTTGTTTTTTCTACTCACTGGTAATATGCTAACTATTTCTACCAGAAGAAGGGCAGCAATAATTGCAGTTATAATACTTGATAAAAGCCCTATAATTACTACTAATAAAAATATAAAAAGTTTTAACGGAACACGTTTTAGAATATGTGTTAATCCTCTTTTTATATGACTAGTAATTGCTTTAAACAAAAATCCACCTAATAATACTGCAAAAGTTATTATATACATAAATTTATTTTCGAGTATATATAAGAAAAGTTCTTTATTTAAAACTCCTGAAGTAATAGCTGCTAACACCCCTACCGTAAATAGAAAAAACTCAAGGTTTCTTTCTACTTTCTTAGATATAATTGGTAACACAAAAGTTATTGCTAAAAGTAAAATTAATATGTATAAAATTATTATCACTCCCTTATTATTATCTATTCCCTAATGTTCTTGTACTTAACAGTAATCCTACCTTTTATTTAGTTCTTCTTGTCTTTTTTCTTTTTTCTTTTTCAAATTTTGAGGTAGTCTAAAGTTAATATAAACAAATCCTATAAACATTACTGAAACAATAATAATTATAAGTATATTTAAAGAATTCATATTATCACCTCCAATAATTGTTAATATATGTTATTTCCCATTTGACAATCAAAAAATAAAAAAGCAGGGAACTCAATATAAGAGTTTCCCACCCTAGAAACAAAATTCTCAGAATCAAACTAAATTTCAGTTTGTCCAACCGCTAAAAAATATTAGATTATAGAGTATATTATACTATATTGTTCTCCTTAACTCAAGTTTTATAATCAATATATACTACAAAACCATTTCAGTATTTAAATTAATCTCATTATTTTCTATTCTCTTCTTTAAATCTTTAACTTTTTTTTCAATTATTTTTGCTGTTTTTATAAATTCTTCATCAGATTTTCCAGTAGGATCATCAAGTCCCCAATCTTCCTCATGCCTATGTGCCATAATTGGACAAACTACATTACATCCCATTTTTATTACAATATCGGCCTCAGGTATATCCTCAATTAATTTTGAAAAGTGGGTTTCATTCATGTCTACCTTATATAAATTTTTTATTATTCTAACTGCATCTTGGTTAATTTGAGGTTTAGTTTCCGTTCCTGCCGAATAAGATTTAAATACAGCTGACCCAAACATCTTTCCCAGAGCCTCTGCTATCTGAGATCTACAAGAATTGTGAACACAAATGAACGCTACCTTTGGTTTCATAATATAATTCTCCTTTATATCTTAAGTAATAATTTTCTCCATAATTTAAGCCTTTTCTTTATCAAAATATTTCTTTTTCCAATGTAATGCAACATTAACTAGTCCTATCATTACTGGAACCTCAACAAGTGGCCCAATAACTGCTGCAAAAGCTTCTTTAGATTGTATTCCAAATACGGCCACTGCAACTGCAATAGCAAGTTCAAAATTATTACTTGCAGCTGTAAATGCTAGTGTTACTGTTCTTTTATAATCAAATCCTTGTTTATAACTAATAAAGAATGATACTGAAAACATAATAACAAAGTAAATTAAAAGTGGAATAGCTACTTTAATAACATCTAAAGGAAGTTCAACAATATATTGTCCTTTATAAGTAAACATAACTACAATTGTGAATAACAATGCAATTAAAGCAAGTGGACTAATCTTTGGAACAAACTTCTTTGTGTACCACTCAGTTCCCATTTTAGGTTCTAAAATTGCTCTTGTGAGAAATCCCAGTGCAAATGGAATTCCTAAATAAACTGCAACAGAGGAGGCCACTTCTCCCATTGAAATATTAACTTTATAACCAGTAAGTCCAAATAAAGGTGGTAATACTGTTACAAAAACATATGCAAATACTGAATAAAATATTATTTGAAATATTGAATTAAAAGCTACGAGTGCTGCAGCGTATTCACTATCTCCACCTGCTAAATGATTCCATACTATTACCATAGCAATACACCTTGCAACACCTATTAATATAAGTCCTGTCATCAAACCCGGATCTGACCTTAAAAAAACTATGGCAAGTATAAACATTAATATTGGTCCAATAATCCAGTTTTGTACCAAAGATAAACTTAAAATCTTTGGACTTTTAAATACCTTGCCAAGTTGTTTGTAATTAACCTTTGCAAGTGGTGGATATAACATTACTATTAGACCAATTGCAATAGGTAATGATGTATTACCTATTGATAGTTTTGATAAAACAACCGATGCTCCCGGTACTGCCCAGCCCAATAAAATACCCACTGCCATAGCAAGGAATATCCATAAGGTTAGGAACCTATCAAGTAATGATAACCTTGATTGTCCTTTCATATTAAAATTCTCCTTTTATAATTATTTTTTTTTAATATAGATATATCTTTTAAATTAGCTATTAACAGCATCCACCCTTACAATCACAACCTTTAGATGGTTTTTTAATAGTTGATTTTAGAGAACTTACTGGCACTTCTAATAATTTAGAAAACTCTTCATCTGTGGGATATTTCTTTGTTTTTACAACAACATCATCAACCATTGTAACTGGAAGCACATCTATTCCGTCATCGTCTAACATTTTATTTATTGTTTTATTATCAACAAATATTTGTGGATTACTTGATACGTTATACCTCTCAACTAAAATACCATTATTTTTTAAATTATTAATTACTGTAGAAACTCTTAATAGCTGTCTGTCAACGCCTGGGCCACAAACTCCTGTTGAACAACACATAGCTGGCTCAAAAATAATCATTTTTTTCATATAAAACACTCCTTTATATTTGTTTATTATTTGCATTCACATTTAGTTTTATCCTTACATATACATTCATCTTTTTCTGTTGTAAGGTTCATAAGAAATAGTATAAGTTTATTACAATTGTTATTATCTAAAGAATAATAACTCCATAATCCCTCTTTTCTACATTTTACAATACCAGATTCCATTAGCACCTTCATATGGTGTGAAAGCGTTGGTTGCGTAAACTCAAAATGTTCTAATATATCGCAGGCACACTTTTCACCGCAGGACAAAATATCAATTATTTTAAGTCTATTTGCATCTGAAATTGCTTTTATATTTTTTGCACCATCATCATAATTTTGTTTCACATCGTCACCTCTTATATTTACGTTCATCTATATATAATATATACCCTTATCTATATTGTGTCAATATGTTCCCTATAAAATAGTATAAACTTTATATATATATTTACAATATTATATATAAAACATTCTATGTAGATTTTAATTAAACGTTCCAATAGTTTTTATTTATTAATCACAATAGCAATTAAGTTAGATTTACAACAAATTATTTTAACAACATTTTGGAAGCTTCAAGTCTGCCATCTTCTATAAGTGGCAGTTGTCTAGCCTAGGAAAATTACTTTGGTTGCATCTAAATCTACTTCCAAAGTTGTCGCAACTCCATAGAGGAGATGATGCATCTTCTTCGAAACTGTTGCGACCCAGGAGATGATTTAATTAAAAAATAGTAACTCAGTTATTAGTAAATTTAAACTAACTGATATATATAATTTTTTTTAGTAGTATAAAGCATTATTAGGTAGTCTTTTAAATATACTCAATAAAGTAATCAATATAAGATTTTCTTTCGTATGATTATCTTATATCGATTTAACTTTTACAAATGAATTTGATCTAAAAAAAAGCTATAGAAACTATAAGGACGGTGTAATAAAATGAAAGCAGTTATTCTAGAAACATATGGTGACAGAAAGCAGCTAAAATTACGAGACGTACCTAATCCAATTGCAAAAGCAAATGAAGTATTAATTGAAAATGCATGCAACTTCAATTAATCCAATAGACTGGAAAGTAAGAGGCGTAACTCTTAAAGAAATGATGCCTTTCACATTTCCACTTATTTTAGGTTGGGATGCAGCTGGTATTGTTACAAACGTTGGTAAAAATGTTTCTTCATTAAAGATTGGAGATAGAGTGTTTACAAGGCCCGCTACTACATCAAATGGCACCTATGCTGAATATATAACAGTTGCAGAAGATTTAGTTGTAAAAATACCTGCAAATATCAAATTTGACGAAGCAGCATCAATTCCTCTTGCTGGTGAAACCGCTTGGCAATGTCTTGTTGACATTGGAGAAATTAAATCCGGTGATCATGTATTAATTCATGCTGGTGCAGGCGGTGTTGGAAGCTTAGCTATTCAAATAGCTAAAAGTTTTGGAGCTTATGTAACTACTACCGGCAGCAGTAAAAATGAAAGCCTTCTAAAATCTCTTGGTGCAGATAAAGTAATAAATTATGAAAAAACTGATTTTGAAAAAGAGCTTAAAGATTACGATTTAGTATTTGACACTTTGGGTAATGATATTCAAGATAAAAGCTATAAAGTATTAAGAAAAGGCGGAACATTAGTTTCTATTGTTCAACCTCCAGATAGTGAAAAAGCAAAAGAATATGGAGTAAATGCAGTGTTTCATATGTTACAACCAAATGGTCAAGATCTTGAGAAATTAGCAAATCTTATGGCCAAAGGCAAACTTAAAGCTGTAATAGGTAAAACGTTCGAATTTAATGAAGCTGGGCTTCAAAATGCTCATGCATTAAGTGAATCACATCATGCTAAAGGTAAAATTATAATAAATATAAAATAATTTACATTTAGAAATTTCAATAAAATCACCCCCAATTATAATTTTATTATCTATAATTGAGGGTGATTTTATAATGTTTATTTTTAGTTGTTTAACGACATTTTTGTAACTTACTCTATTTTTGTTTGAATTCTGACCAAATTGAATCATATAACTTAGATGCACTACCAGCATCCTGTAAATGTTTAGCTTTGGTAAATTCATTTTTAGGTATATATATTGCCTTGTTATTAAGAACCGTTTGAGGCATGAATTTTTTAGCTGCTATATTAACATTTATATATTCTATACTAGTTGTAATATCGCTGCTTGCTTTACCACCAAGTACATAGTTTATAAATTTTTCAGCATTTTTTTGATGAGGTGCATTTACTGGAACAATTAAATTATCCTCTTCAAACTGCATCCCCTCTTTTGGATAAACAATTTTGAACTTTTTATTACCTTTAATTGCTGCTGATGCCTGTGATCCCCACATAACTCCAATATTTGTATCTCCATTAATTAAACTAGTCATTGGTGTATCTGCATCAAACACTTTAACATTAGCTCGAAGTTTAGCAAGCTCAACCTTTGCCTGTGCTAATTTTGCTGGATCTGTCTCATTAATGTTATACCCAAGCTTTGTTAATGCCATACCTATTACAGATCTTGGGTCTTCGAGTAATACCTCGGAACCTTTCAAAGAAGGACTCCATAAATCACTTATTCTCTTAATATCTATTTTAACCTTGTCTGGATTATAAACTATCATCTGACTTCCAAGTGAATAAGGTACTGAGTACTTATTGGTCTTGTCATAATATTGACCTAAGTAAGCCTTATCTATATTTTTATAATTAGGAATTGCAGATTTATTAATAGGCTGTAATAAGACATTTTTCTGTTTTGCCATAATCTGTACCATATAGTCTGCACAAATTATTACATCATATTGTCCACCTTTAGATGCGCGTAACTTTGCAAGCATCTCTTCATTTGTTGAAAAGTTACTATAATTAACTTTAATTCCTGTGCTTTTCTCAAAATTTTTAACAACATTTGCTGGAACATAATTTGCCCAAGTATAAATATTAACTACTTTTTCTTCACTAGTCTTCGATTTTCCGCACCCAACAAGTGTGAATCCTATAATTGAAACTGCAAGTAAAATACTTAAAGCTTTAAATCGATTTTTTAACATAAAAATAAATTCCCCCTTAATTTCTTTAACAAGTGTAAAACCTCATTTAAAATACATTTTATTTTCCTTTTTTCAGTTTTATACCTTGTGATAATAATAAAACAACAAAAGTTGTTACTAGCATAATTGTACACAACGCGTTTATTTCAGGTGAAAGACCAAATCGTATCATTGAGAATATCTTAATTGGAAGTGTAGTACTTTCTGGTCCACTTAAGAAAATATTTATTATAACATCATCAAGTGATAATGCAAACGCAAGCATGGCACCTGAAACCACTGCTGGTAAAATTAGCGGAAGTGTAATTGTTCTAAATACCGTAAATTTTGATGCTCCCAAATCCATTGCTGCCTCTTCAATAGACAAGTCAAAATCCGCAAGTCTTGATTTAACATTTATAAGCACAAATGGTATACAAAAAGTTGTATGTGCTAGTACTAATGTAAATATACCAAAATTAATGTTAAGAGCTGAGAAAAACACAAGTAATGATATTCCCATTATTATCTCTGGAATTACAATTGGAATATAAACAAGAAAACTTATTACTGCTTTTCCTTTGAAATTATATCTCTTTAATCCAAACGCACCAACCGTTCCAATTATTGCTGAGATTGCAGTGCTTAAAGTTGCAATGGTTAAACTATTAACAAGTGCAGTAATTACATCATCATCATTAAATAACTTAGTGTACCAATCAAAAGTAATCCCACCAAATACTATATTCGATTTAGCTGAATTAAATGAGTACATAATAATTATTGCAATTGGAACATACAAAAATGCGAATATAAACAATATATATGCTCTTTCTGATCCTTTGGATAATTTTGAATTCATTAGAACACCTCCGTGTCTAACTTTTTACCAATAACTTTTACATAAATAAGAATTAAAATTAAGGATAGAAAGATCATTACTATTGATAGAGCTGCCCCAAAAGGCCAATCATTTGCTGAAAGAAACTGATTTTCGATTAAATTACCAATAAGCATTACATTACTTCCACCCATTAAATCTGGTATGAAAAAGAGCCCTACAGATGGTATAAATACTAAAATACAACCAGCAACTATTCCTGGCATAGTTAGAGGCACCGTAATAGTTCTAAAAGTCTTCCATCTACTTGCACCAAGGTCTTTAGCCGCTTCAATGTAAGTTTTATCCATCTTATCTATAGAATTATATATTGGAAGTACCATAAATGGAAACATTGTATATATCATTCCGATCATTACAGCAAAATAAGAATATAACATCTTTAATGGTTCTTTTATGATTCCAATTTTAATCAATAAATGGTTTAATACTCCTCCAGTACTTAGTATTACAATCCATCCATAAGTACGTATTAACGAATTAGTTAAAAATGGTGCCATTATTAAAAGCATTATTATAATTTTATATTTCTTTATCTTAGCCGCAAAGTATGCAAAAGGGTAACCAAATCCTAATGTAAATACTGTTGTAACCAAAGCTACTACTAAAGAGTCCCAAAATACTTTAACGTACAATGGGTTAGCCATTTTTGTATAATTTGAAATTGTTGGTATATAGACTATACCACCATCATCACCTCTTTGCATAAAACTAATAAACACAATATACAATAAAGGTATTGCAACTAGTAAAATCATCCAAAAAGATATTGGTGTTATAGTGAATCCAGTTGAAATATTAATTTTTTTCTTCATTTTTCTCACCTAACCTTCTTCAACTAAAACTACATCTTCAGGTTCAAAATATATCCAAACCTCACTACCTATGCCTATTAAATCTTTTTTCTTATCATAATCATATACAATAATTTCTTGACCGCTTTCGGATTCAACAATAGTTTTAATCATAGATCCGATATAACTATGTTCTTTTATTATTGATTTGATTCCAAATTGTGGTTTTTCCCTAGTGTATTTAACGTTTTCCGGTCTTACTAAAGCATAGCTTTCTTTATTCTTTGAATTGTCATAATTTTTATAATTCACAATCATCTCATTTTTATCAAATTCAACAGATATTTTTTCTTCATCAATTTTTTTTATCCTAGTCTTAATTAAATTAGATTCTCCAATAAAACTTGCTACAAATTTTGTTTCCGGCCTCTCATATATATCTTCAGGGCTTCCTATCTGCTCTATAATTCCTTCATTCATAACCGCTATTCTATCTGACATATTAAGTGCTTCTTCTTGATCATGGGTAACATATACAAACGTGATCTGTAACTTTTTCTGCAATTTTTTAAGTTCAATTTGCATTTGCTTCCTAAGTTTCAAATCAAGTGCCCCTAAAGGCTCATCCAATAGTAATATTTTAGGTTTATTTATTAGAGACCTTCCTATTGCAACTCTTTGTTTTTGACCACCGCTTAATCCATCTATTTTTCTTTTTTCATAACCTTCAAGTTGGACTAAACTTAACATTTTCATAACTCTTTCCTTTATTTCTATCTTATTAACCCTTCTGATTTTTAAAGCATATGCTATATTATCAAACACATTCATATGTGGAAATAATGCATAGTTTTGAAATACTGTATTTACGTTTCTGTCATTAGGTTGCTTATTTTCAACATGTTTACCTTCAAGTAAAACGCTGCCACTTGTTGGATTCTCAAAACCTGCTATTATTCTAAGGGTTGTTGTTTTCCCACAGCCACTTGGCCCGAGTAATGTTAAGAACTCCCCTTTATCTACCTTTAATGATATGTTTTTAATTACCTCTTGGTTATCAAACTTTTTTATTATATTGTCCATTTCTAATATAATCTCTGACAATTTTAAAAAACTCCCCCCGTATATCTTGCATTTAAATGAAAAATTATTTATTATATTAATTCCATAATGTTCATTATTTTGATGTTGTTTCTAATTATACTACATATATGATGAGAATTATTCCCATTATATTATTTATTAAATTGAAAGATATTAATGCATTCATAAAACACCTAACCTAATACTGCATTTTAACAACATTTTGGAAGCTTCAAGTCTGCCATCTTCTATAAGTGGCAGTTGTCTAGCCTAGGAAAATTACTTTGGTGGCAGTCTAAATCTGCTTCCAAAGTTATTAATATTGCTGCGACCCAGGAGATGATGTTACAGCTCCACAGAAGATAATTTTATATGTATGCTTAGTATCGTTGAGAATTATCTTAACAAGAAAACAAAGGTTTTAAATAAAACATCAAAATTGAACTCAATAAAAGCATTAAGATTTCAATAATATAATAAATCTATAAATAAAAATTGGAAGGTAATTAGAATAAGTCTAATTACCTTCCGATTTTAAAACTAATTACTTTTTATATAACTATATAAATTCATATAGTTTTCAGCTGATTTCTCCAAACTGTTGTTTGAAATCATGGCATTGTGAATTAATTCATTCCAAGACGCTTTGTCTTTGTATAAATCTAGTGCTCTATTTACTGCATCCAATAATTCCTCGCCACTATAATTATTAAAAGAAAAACCGTTGCCATTACCTGTATATTTACTATAAAAAACAACAGTATCCTTCAATACTCCAGTTTCATGAATAATTGGAATGCTTCCATATTTTAATGCTATAAGCTGTTCTGTACCACTGGGTTCAGATAAAGATGGCATCAAGAACATATCTGAAGCAGCATATATTTGCTGTGCTAGATTCTCGTCAAAAACAATATTTGTTGATATCCTACTTGGGTACCTTGACGCATAAAATTGAAATATATCCTCATAATATTCATCACCATTACCAAGCAATACTATTTGAATATCAAGGCTAAGTAATTCTTCGAGTTTATCTACAATTAAATCTACTCCCTTTTGTTTCACTAGACTAGTCACAATACCTATCATCGGTATATCTTCATCTACTGTAAAACATAGTTCTTCTTGAAACTTTAATTTATTTTTAACTTTTTGTTTTATGTTTTCCGGATCATAATTTTGGAATATTTTTTTATCGGATTTAGGATTATAAACCTCATAGTCTATACCATTTACCATGCCATAAAGTTTTTCAGCTTTTGAGGCCAATAATCCATTTAAACCTTCTCCATAAAAAGGGGTCTGTATTTCTCTTGCATAAGTATTACTTACAGTAGTTATTGCATCGCAAAAAATAATTCCACCCTTCATAAAAGATATAGAATCATAAAATTTCAGTGCATCCTCATTAAAATAAGTCTCGTCTAAATTTAATAACTCCTTTAGCATTTCTTTTGGAAATATTCCTTGGTGTTTTATATTGTGTATAGTAAATATGCTCTTTATTTTATTAAACTTAACATCTTTACTATAGTTCGCTTTAAGTAAAACTGGTATAATTCCACATTGCCAATCATTACAATGAATTATATCTGGCACAAAATCCCTCATGTATTTCATAGATTCTAATATTGCTTTTGAGAAATAAGAGAATCTTTCACCATCATCATAATATCCATATGTACGAGTTCTCTTAAAATAATATTCATTATCTATAAAATAGTAAGGCACATCGTCATAAAGTAAATATTGCAACCCACAATATTGATTTCTCCATCCAACTTTAACCTTGAAAGTAGCTATAGTTTCCATACAGTTTTTAATATACAATGGAATACCACTATATTTAGGTATAATTACTCTAACATCAATTCCTATCTTTCTTAAAGCTTTAGGTAGTTCATCTGCCATATACCCGTCTCCAGCTTTTATAAAAGGATATGCCTGTGAAGCTACAAACAACACTTTTATACTCATACTAACCCCTCCATTTAGTTTACTTATCTTATATCTTATCTCTTAAACTTCTACATAATATTGTAATTCCCTTTAATTTCTAGAATATTAAAAATAAGCTACATTTAGCACAAGTTAAGTCAATATGAGTTATTAGTTATAACTTTATTTTTTAAGAATTTGTATTTCCATAGGTTTTAAATTTAAACTTACTGTACATACTTTACCCATAAACTTACTTCCATCAAATCTACAAGTAATAGTATTCTCTTTAGTCGATACAACCGCCGTAGTCTTTTTGTTGTAATTACTGTAAAGCAGCTTCAATTTTGAAGCTTTAAAATTGAGGATATAATCTATTATCACATAACCAGACCAACTATTCTCTGTACTAGTATTAATGACAACAAGAACTTCTTCATCGTAAAGTATTCTAGAGTAAGCTAATACTCCCCCTTGATATGATGAAATTCCATAATTAATACCATCTCCAGATATTTCTCTAAAATATTGACGACCATATCTAAGAGTAGCCTCATTAGAATGAAGGGTATTAAGCGCCTTCATAGATTTATATATAGGATTAGTAGTATCAAAAGCATTTGGTTTTCCCCATAAAGCTTCCCTTACATTGTCCATTCCACCGCTTCCACTTAATTCCTGCTCAGTGCCATAATATATGCAAGAAATGCCTTGCAATGTTATTAGTGCACCAATTGCCATCTTTAGTTGTTCTTGATATCCTTTTGAATAAAAACGTTGAGCTTGATCATGATTATCAATGAAAGAAACAAAATAACGTCCAGCATCTGCATGAGAACTTAAAAAACTCTTCTGAATTTCCCTGCGATTGGAAAATACCCTTACTACTTCTGAAGGTGGAATAAGTCCCTTTATAACCATAGGCAGAACATAAAAAAGGGGGTAATCTAAAGCAGCATCAACTCCTATAATTCCATTCGTATCTTGGGTATTTCTCCCTATGTATTGGTTTATTTTCAACTCAGTGTCATACACCTCACCAAAGGTAAAAAAATTCTTTTTCCCAATACTTTGGGAAAATTCTCTTATAGCATTACCAAAAATATGTGCAAAATCATTTGAAATATATTTTAAAGTATCAATTCTAAATCCATCACAATCAAATTTTGCTATAGCATATTGATAGGATTTAATTAAAATATCTCTTACAGGACAAAGTCTATCTTTATCCATAAAATCTATATTTATTTTTCTTAGGGAGAAAAAATCTCCACTATTGTTATCCTCTGCATTTCCATTTCCAAGTCTAAAAAAATAGTTGCTATTTCGAAGTTCAGCTGGCCAAACACCTGCATCATGACTACAGTTTTTAGGTGGCACGGACCACTTGCCCTTTCCATTTTTATCTCTCCACAAAATATTACTAGGATGATTTGAAAGTTCTGGTTCATCTACAATGTTACCATTACCTAGGTCATACTTAAAAACTTCCCCTGTATGATTTAAAACAATGTCTAAAATAATGTAAATACCTCGGGCATGAGCTTGATCAATTAGATTCTGTAATTCTTCTTCTGTCCCTAATCGTGGATCAACGTTCAAGAAATCTTGAATACCATATCCATGATATGTATTATCAAAAGCACAGTTTTTAAAGACAGGGCTTAGCCAAATTGCTGAAAATCCTAGAGATTTAATATAATCTAGTTTATCGCTAATTCCATTAAAAGTTCCACCTTGAAAATCATTATATTTTTCATCCCATTTAGATTTTGGTTCTGAATTAGGGTTATTAAACCTGTCATTCAAAATAAAATAAATTGTAATGTCCCTCCAATCCTCAGGTGAGGGAAAAGGCCTTTTGATTTTTACAATTGAATTCCCAACGAGGACATCTTTTTCTTCTGAATTTCTAGCACTCTTTAACACCTTTGAAAATGCTTGAGAATAAATTGAATTAATCATATTATTTTATCTCCTTTTTAAAAAATTTGTTTAAATAGTATATCTGACTGTAACAATTTGCTATAATATTATATTTTATTACATTATATACTATTTTATTGAATTATATTTTATAATTTATAATTTATAATTTATTTATAACTTATTTATAAATAAACACTATCCAATTACAACGATTTTATATCCTATATTAGTATAAAAATACACCCATACTTATAAAACCCCTTTTTTCTTGAATTATCTAAATGATTAGTGAATCTTATTGCTATATCTTGCCTTGTACTACGCAGAGTTTGACGAAAGTTGCGAGTGAATTATAGTACTAAACACACTATAATTGAAGGAAAGTAATATGTATTTGTAGAAATATAAATATATTAAATAATATAAATAGTTAAACAATATAAATAATATAAATAATTAATAAAAGGAGATATGCATTATGAAAAATGTAATGCCAATTATAAATTTGGATTGTAAAGATATTAATGTTGATAAAAATGAATATATAGAAAAACCAGATTTGGAAAAGAATTTAAATGAAAAAATCAAACAACTTGAAAATGAACTTCAGTATACTAAAAAATGTCTACAAACCTCAAATGAAGAGCAACTTGCTTATAATGAAGAACTAATGAGTGCAAATGAAGAATATCAATCAGTAAATGATGAATTGCAAAAACTCAACACCCAGTATCAATATAAAAATCAAGAATTAACTACTTTAAATGATGATATGACAAATTATTTAAATAGTTCAAATATTGGAACTGTTTTTCTTGATGAAAATCTTTGTATAAGAAAGTTTACACCAAACAGTACTAAAGAAATAAACCTTAAGGATCAAGATATTGGACGTCCAATGCATGACATATCAACTAATCTTATTAATGATGACTTAAATGCGGGTGCTAGCGAAGTATTAAGCAGTCACAAGTCTTCTGAACATGAAGTTCAAAGTAAAAATGGAAGTTGGTATTTATTAAAATGCTCGCCATACTGCACGGTTGAAAATCAAATTAAAGGAGTTGTCTTATCTCTTGTCGATATAACGAATAAGAAATTGTTGGATGAAACAATTTTGTCAGAAAGTTTAAAGTCAGAATTTTTCAGCAATCTTTCTCATGAACTTAGAACACCACTAAATGTAATTTTATGTACCTTACAGCTTTTGGATACCTTTAAAATTGGTAGTGATGTTAAAAACCAAAGAAAATTTAAAAAATATAGTAATATAATGAGACAAAATTGTTACAGACAATTAAGACTTGTTAATAATATAATTGATATTACAAAACTTGATGCTGGTTTTTTTGATTTAAATCTACAAAACTGTAATATTGTAAATGTTGTTGAAAGTGTTACCATGTCGGTATCTGAGTATATTAAGTCTAAATCCATTGAATTGGTTTTTGACACTGATATAGAAGAATGTATATTATCATGCGATCCAGAAAAAATTGAAAGAATAATACTAAATCTAATTTCTAATTCAATAAAGTTTACAAAACCAGGTGGAAGTATAAAAATAAATATGTATGATAAAGGAAAAAATATTATAATCTCATTAAAAGATACAGGAATTGGTATACCGAAAAATAAATTAAATATTATTTTTGACAGGTTTAGTCAAGTAGATAGATCACTTACTCGGAATCGAGAAGGAAGTGGCATCGGCTTATCCATTGTAAAATCACTTGTTGAGCTACATAAAGGCACAATTTCCGTATCAAGTGAATATGGCAAAGGAACAGAGTTCACCATTGTGCTTCCAGTAGTAAAACTACCTGAAGATAATAGCGTACGTGAGGAGTTTGAAACTGAATCAGAAGAAAGCATTCAAAGAATACATATTGAGTTTTCAGATATATATTCCTTAGATTAATCATCTCTTTCAGAGATGAAACCGCAATAATATAGAGAATTATAAACTATTGTACTCTAATTAGCAATAATTTGTTATAATAAAAGAATATGATGATGTGTTAAACAATCTGTAAATGGAGGGGTACGATGAAAGAGAATAAGAAATTAGACAAAAATGTAAAGATTAAAAATCCTGAAGACAATTCTTCTGTGCCAACTATTGCAAAAAAAGGCTTTTCAATAGTTGGTATAGGGGCTTCTGCAGGAGGATTAGATGCTTTGTTAACTTTTCTAGGTAATGTCCCTAAAAATAGCGGTTTGGCTTTTGTTATAGTTCAGCATATGGAGAATAACAGTAAGCAAATTTTGGTAAATTTACTTCAGACTGCTACTACTATGAAAACTGTTCAGGTATATGAAGATATATCAGTTCATCCAGACTGCGTCTATGTAATTCCGCCAAATAAGAATATGTCTATTAAGCATAATGCGCTACACCTTTTTGATTATATTGAGCCTCACACTTTGCGAATGCCCATAGATTTTTTCTTTTGCTCCCTTGCAAATGAATTGCATGAGAGAAGTGTTGGTGTCATCCTCTCGGGCATGGGTAAAGATGGTACATTAGGCCTCAACGAAATCAAGAAAAATGGAGGAAGTGTATTTGTTCAGCTACCATCATCTGCTAAATTTGAAGACATGCCTCGTAGCGCCATAGATGCAGGTTTAGCTGACATTATATCAGACGTAAAAACAATGCCTTCAAAAATTATTTCTTACCCTCGGCACAAACCATGTGTCAAGATTGATGACCAGGACAAAACAAACAACCTAAACAGTTACTTCGATAATATTATTGCCCTGTTACGAGTACATACAGGTCATGATTTTTCTTTATATAAAAGAAATACTATACAACGTAGGATTGAACGTTGTATGGATATCCATAAAATTAGCGATTTAGCTACCTATGTATGCTTTTTGAAACAAAATCCTCAGGAACTGAAATTACTATTCAAGGAATTTTTAATTGGGGTTACCAGTTTCTTTCGCGAACCCGCAGAATGGGAATTGTTAAAAAACAAAGTTATACCGGAACTCTTAGAGCAAAGGTCCCCTAGTGATATGCTACGGGTTTGGATATCTGGTTGTTCAACCGGTGAAGAGGCATACTCTCTAGCAATTGTTTTCAAAGAAGTGCTTGAGGAGTTAAAAACATCCACTGACTTTTCTATGCAAATTTTTGCTACAGATTTAGACAATGAAGCGATTGATAAAGCTCGTGAGGGAATTTTCTCAAATAATATATCAAAAGATATGTCTCCTGAGAGGTTAAATAGATATTTTGTCAAGGTGGATCGTGGATATCAAGTTAACAAAACTATTCGTGATATGGTAATCTTTGCTCAGCAAAACATGATTAAGGATCCCCCATTTACAAAAATTGATATATTGCTCTGTCGCAACCTGCTTATATATCTGACTCCAGAAATCCAGAAAAAGCTCATTCCTCTTTTTCACTACAGTCTTAATAATGGTGGATTTTTGTTTTTAGGAAGTGCAGAGTCAGTGGGCAACTTTACTAATCTTTTTAAACCACTTAATCTTAAATCACGAATTTATCAGAGGCTCCAAGCCTTAATTCAAACAGATCCTATAGAATTCTCGACCTCATTTTCTCCGGATCAGACTTCCATGATCCCGCCATCGGAGGAGGTTCAGAACATGCAGTCACTAGCGGATAAATTGATTTTGGAAAATTATTCACCAGCCACAGTTCTCGTAAACGGTAAAGGTGATATTCTCTACATTACAGGGAGAACAGGCAAATATCTTGAGCCACCTGCTGGTAAAGTCAATTGGAATGTTTTTGCCATGGCGCGTGAAGGGCTAAACTATAAACTTAGTGACACTTTCTATAAAGCACTTCGTCAAAAACAAACGGTGAATTTCAAGAATGCAGTTGTGATAAACGAAGGTGGTCCGTTAATTGTTGACATCTCAATCAATCCGCTCAATGAGCCAGGTGGACTATGTGGAATGGTAATGATTGTTTTTACCGATGTGACCAATGCTAATGTTGACGAAATAATAAATACAACTAAGCAAGTCCCTGCAAGTAATAAACGTGAAGAAGAACTAGAACAACAACTACTACAAGCTCGCCAAATGTGGCAAGATACTGGTGCTGAAATGCAAATATCCCAAGAGGAGTTTAAATCCAGTAATGAGGAATTGCAGTCATGCAACGAAGAGCTTCAATCAACAAACGAGGAATTGACCACAACAAAGAAAGAAGTTCAGTCCTCAAATGAAGAACTAAAGATAATCAATTTTGAATTACAGGCAAAACTAAACAACTTGTCACTAGTCACAAATGACATGAAAAATTTAATGGACAGTACAGAAATTGCTACTTTATTTTTGGATAATAAGTTACTCGTTAAACATTTTACCAATGAAATGAAAGTAGTATCAAGATTAATTCCAAGTGATGTAGGTCGACCAATAACTGATATAGCGTCGGATCTTATTTATCCTGAAATGACAGATGATATTAAAGATGTGCAACGCACATTGAAAACTGTTGAAAAACAGGTCATCTCTAGTAACGGTAATTGGTTTAACGCTCGTATTCTTCCTTACCATACGTTAAAAGACAAAATCGATGGTGTAGTTATAACTTATGTAAATATCACTAAATCCAAATCACTTGAAGCGAAGCTCAGCAAATCGAAATTAGCTTTAAAACAAAGGCTTGTTGATCAAGACAAGGAATTATTACTAGTAAATGATAGGTTAAATGAATTACAAAAAGGTCATAGTGAAGTTGCCGCGTCTACCGATCCTGATGATAAATAAGTTTGAGTTATAGTATTTCACCCCTCAAAGTATATTAAAAGTTATTTTTGCGCATAATAATATTTACAATTGAGAGGTGAAAATATTGGATATAATTTCATTAATAAAAAAAGTTAAGAAAAGAGAAGAAAACCTAGATATTCAGGAAGCATTTAATATATATAGTCTTCTAAGGGCAAGATATGTTAGCACACAAACTGTTCAATTATTTAAAAATTTTGTTCATGACGTAGGTTGGGACGTAATACTTTCAAAATTTCAGATGAATTTTGAAAAGCAAATAGAAAATTTAGAGGAATTAGGCGAAATTTTTCGTATCATCATGCCAAACAGACCTCCTCTAGACGTTAAATTTGCAACCCGTGTTAATGATATAACAGATGATTATAACTATAAAAAGATATACCATGACCTCATAGCACAACTGATGTCTCTTATCCATGCAGTTCGTTCAACTAGTACTAATGATAATTTAAGACATATAATCATAAAAGATTTAATAATCCATTTTGAGGATTTTGATACGCTTTATAAATTTGGTAAATTGAAGGGCTGGGAAGAGACATATCCTGTTGACAAAACTTCTATTATTCAAAAATAAGAACAACTTTCCACTTCTGAAGCATTTCATATTTGGGATCATATTACTATGAGGTATGAACAAATTGAACTCATAGGTATATTTTCTAGTTTTGCTCATGATACCGAATTCAAAGTAATACTTCAACATGGAATATACATCTATAATAAACAACTTAACAAGCTTGAGCAATTAGCACTAAAACTTAATGTACCTCTTCCTAACAGACCAGCACTACCTGTAACTTCTCCAATCGATCCTGAAACAATTACGGATAAGTTTATGTACAGAATTATTTTAAGCTGGGAATTAGCTTCCTTAGATACTCATGTAAGAGCAATCATTGAAACTATTAGGAACGACTCATTGCGCAGGTTATGGAGTGAACTTCTTACTGCAGAGTTAGGGTATTATGATAAATATCTGAAATATGGGAAAATGAAGGGCTGGACAAGAGTAGTCCCAATTTATGGCGAGCCTGTTACATAAATAGATAACTATATGTTTTAAAAAAATCATCTAACTTTTAGATGGTTTTTTTAACAACATTTTGGAAGCTTCAAGTCTGCCGTCTTATATGTGGCAGTTGTCTAGCCTAGGAAAATTGCCTTGGTGACAGTCTAAATCTGCTTCCAAAGGTTGTCGCAGCTCCATAGAGGAGTTGATTCATCTTCTTCGAAGCTGTTGCATCTTCTTCCAAGTTGATTTATCTTCTTCAAAGCTCATGCATCTTCTTCAAAGCTGTTGCAGCGACCCAGGAGATGATTTAACTACGGTATTCTTCCCGTTGTCACAATGTTTGTATTTTATTTTACTTACCAGAATGACTTTTTCTTTTGTTATTGTCCATTGTTCCTATTATTTTTCTTTATCAAAAATGGTACGAAGTGGACTAAACAAAATGAATAAAATGTAACCTTTCCTTTGTTTTATAACTTAGTATTTGTATAGAATAAATAATTCGTTGAAACTATGTTCAATAGATGATAAAATGGAATAAAAGTTATATTTTATCATCTATTAAACATTGTTATTTCATTTAGTTGGAATTAGCATTGAAAGGATTGAGTTGATTATGGAAAATATCAAAGAAGATTTGATGAAATCTATTCAAATTAAGTTACCACGTTTAAGTAAAGGTCAAAAGCTGATAGCTGAATATATTTTAGAACACTATGATAAAGCAGCATTTATGACAGCTTCAAAATTAGGTACAAGTATCGGAGTAAGTGAATCAACTGTTGTAAGATTTGCTAACGAGTTAGGCTTTAGTGGTTATCCAAAACTGCAAAAATCTCTTCAACAATTAATCAGAGATAAATTAACTACTGTACAAAGAATCGAATTATCTAATGACTACATGACTCAAGAAAATGCGCTAAAAAGTGTGTTAAAAGCTGATATGGAAAATATCAAAGCTACATTGGAAAAAATAAATTATCAAACTTTTGACGATATAGTTAATTCACTATTTAAAGCTAGAAAAATATATATTATCGGCCTTCGCGACTCATCTGCATTATCTGAATTTTTAGCTTTTTATTTAAATCTTATTTTAGATAATGTTGAAGTAGTGGCCTATGGTGTAAGTGATATATTTGAACAAATGCTTAATGTTAATGAAGAAGACATAGTTATTGGAATAGGATTCCCTAGGTATACTACAAGAACTATAGAAGCCTTAAACTTCGCTAGAAGTAAAAATGCAAATATTGTAGTAATTACAGATAGTTTATTGTCTCCATTAGCAGCTAAAGCTAATTATACGTTAATAGCACAAAGTAATATGACTTCCTTTGTTGATTCTTTAGTAGCACCACTTAGTGTAATAAATGCATTAATAATCGCTGTTGGATTAAGAGAAAAAGATAAGATTTCAAAGACATTTACTACTTTAGAAGGCATATGGGAAGAATATAAAGTTTATCTATAAATTAATAGTAAATAATATCACTATTTAACATAATACATATTTAAAATAGAGTGTCATTAGAAGTTTCAATTCAAATATTCTAATAATAAAAAAGCAATAAAATAAATTACACATTAATATTTTCACAGAGCATTAACAATAGTTTTATAGTAATTATCTATAACCCTATTGTTAATGCTTTATGTCTATTTTGTCGTGGGTCCATTCTTAAGCCTTTCCAGTAATAGTATAACAATAATTGATAATTTACCTAAGATAATTCTTCCAATTTTTTTCATTATTTTAAAGGGTTTATTTTACTTTATGAGGAATTAATGTAAAGTAATGTATATTTTTAAAATTTATTTATGAATTTTTTAAATAAAACACATAAGTTTAACTTGCTTATCATATTATGATAAAATGCTTCTACAAAAGTAGAATTGTTAGTAAACATTAAATAAAATTTTAACGACATTTCAGAAGGAAAGTCTCCCACTTCTATAAGTGGGAGTTACATTCCCTAACAAATAGAAAACTTCAGTGGGAATATAACTCTCCTTCTGAAGTCGTTAATGCATCTTCTACGAAGATGTTGCAGCTCCGCAGGAGATGATAAATGTAAGGTATCAACTATTGCAAAACTATGCATCATATGGGGGAGTTCATTATATGAAGAATAAAATAGTTGTTGTTTCTGGCATTATTTGTATGTTGATAATCGGAATTGGTATTGGGTATAATATAAAATCAAATACTGTTAACAGTATAGCCTCTTTAAAAACAAATACTATAACATTAGCGAGTAATAAGAAAAAACTTGTTGTTCAAAATAAAGCGAAACTTGATAGTGAAAGGCCATCTAAATCTGTATTAAAATCATCAGATAAAGGTGAAGATGTAACAAGAATACAAACTAGACTTAAAAAATATGGTTATAATGTTGTCATTGATGGAGATTATGGTGATGCAATAACCTATGCAGTTATGGATTTTCAGCAAAGACATAACCTTGTACCTAGTGGTACAGTTTCAGGTAAAACATTAGATGCTCTGTATAAATCACCTACAAAAGCAATATGTACAAGCCAGCAACACAATCACTACTTACTGCAGATGATATTGCTAATAAATCCATTTATGAAAAAGAATTAAATAGTGTTGATAGTACAAGCAATACGAATAATTATATTTTAGTAAACATATATCAACAAAAAGTATACATTTTTTCAGGTTGTGTTCATAATTGGAAATTGATTAACATCTTTTCTTGTGGTTCCGGTAAATCTAGTACTCCAACTGTAACTGGACATTTCCGAGTTGGGGTCAAGGGACTATGTTTTAAATCTGGTGCATCCGTTTATTGTAAGTATTTCAGCCAAATTAGTGGTAATTATTTATTTCATAGTATTTTATATGACAGATACGGGAATGTAATAGATGGTAATTTAGGTACAGTGGAATCACATGGTTGCATAAGATTGGCTCTTAAAAGCGCAAAATATATTTATGACAATGTGCCAATCGGCTCTAGTATTTGGATAAAATAAATTATGCACCATGTCTATTAGGGTACAAAATAATTTGTGCCCTATTAGATATTAAAATTAGATAAATATATAATTTATTACATATTTTACAAATTAAATTTTTAATGCTATAATAGATATTACCGCTTCATTATCATTATAAAAATAGGGGATTAATTTAGGAGGATATTTAATGATTACGTTTAAGAAAATGTGGGATGATGTATTATTACTATTAACAAAAAAGGAATACAAGGATATTGATATTTTAGAGAAATTTAATTCTGGGTTCTCTATTAAGGATAGAAATGATATAACCTTTATTTCAAAGGATGACTTTTCGAATGTTTGGTGCAAATTATTGTACTATGACGAATTTTCTTTAGAACAGGTTATCGGTGATGATTTATTAAAACCAAAGTATATTTACGCTATTTTAAAACAATTACCATATATATCAGAAAGTTCAACTGCAATTAAATTAATACAATAATTAAAAAATATTTTTCATATTATTTAAAAATAATAATCCCCCTGGTAGCTACCAGAGGTTTTTATTATTTGCTGGTTTTTTCTATAATTTTTTTCACATTTTTTATCTCTATTAGCAGTTACTCTCCCTATCAAATCAAATATTTTTCTAAAATCTGGTATAATATTTCTGTAATTTTTATATATTAGAGTATCTCATAATTTTTAACAACATTTTGGAAGCTTCAAGTCTGCCATCTTCTATAAGTGGCAATTGTCTAGCCTAGGAAAGTTACTTTGGTGGCAGTCTAAATCTGCTTCCAAAGTTGTACATATCAAACATTAATTATAAATAAAATAATAAACCTAATATATATTATGATAAATATAGGGGGGCTAAATGAGTACTAAAAGTATTAATAATACAACTAATGTGAAAAAAAGTTCTTTTATATATAGTCATAAAAGTAATAAAAGTAATAAAAATTCAGGAATATCCTTTTTTATTCTCACAATACTCACTGCTTTTTTAGTATGCTTAATTATACCTATAAATGTAAAGGCAATAGAAAATAAAAAAAGCAATGCAAATAACATTTATGTTAATGTTATTGATAATACAATGTCCGTAATAAAGTGTTTTAGCAATGAAAGTCAGTCTGCTAATAATGAGGATGTTAGTATTAACTCTTTTAATTTAAATAATAAAGACGTCATTGATTCTAAAACTAAGGTTAACAATTCTAATGTGAATGCTACCCTATATGATCCAGACCTTAAAGGTATTCTAAATAATGCCAAACCACGAGTGCTAATATATCATTCTCATACTAATGAAGCTTATGCAACCTCTGACAAGGATAAATCTAAAACAGACAGAAGTGGGGATCAAACAAGAAATGTAGTTGCAGTGGGTGATGTAATAACCAATTCACTAGAAAAAAATTATGGGATTTCAGTTATACATGATAAGAATGTAAATGATAAACCAAATTATGATAAAGCATATCAGAATTCTGGAGCTACTTTAGCTAAGTATATAAAGAAATATGGGAAATTTGATTTAGTAATAGATTTGCATAGAGATAGTGTAGTTAATAAAAATGAAGAGCTAACTAAAATAAACGGTCAAGATGTTGCTCAATTTATGTTCGTCGTTACACGCCAAAACCCTAAATACGCAAAACAGAAGAAATTAGTAGATTCAATGATAGGAATATCAAATAAATTATTTTCAGGTCTTATAAACAAGGCTCCTATCCTTTATCATGATTATGGAATTAATTTTTATAACCAAGGTCAAAGTGATAATGCAATGCTAATTGAAGTAGGTACATATACTAATAGTATTTTCGAAGTAAAAAATACTGGTAACTATTTATCAAGAATAATTGCAGAGCAATTAAATGGTAAAAAATAAACAATGCCCTTATAGTTTTTTATTAAACTATAAGGGCCTATTTTATTATTATATATTTTATATCATTAATTAATAGTATTGGCATTTTTTCTTTTCTGGAGCATGCTAATAATTCCAGTTGCAATTAATATTATTACTAAAGCAACAATGCCGCAAAATATATAACCTAAAGATGAGTTAAAAAAATTACTACCGAATCCTGGTATAGAATAATCTGGTAACAATGCTTTCCAAATGCCTCCGAGTCTTACCATTCCATCTGGAATAAATCCAAGTTTTGCTTTTAAATCACCACCAGACCATTCACCAAAGGCAGTCCCTTGAGCCAATAATCCAATAGGAGCAAAAATAATTAAAGCGATTATTGCATACCAATATTTCTTTATACCGCCTATCTTCAAGTTTTCAAGTGGAGATTTTTGAAGTGGATAAATTTGAAGCATAGCAGAATTGGATTTTTGTAAATATTTTACTACAAGTCCTGTTACCACTCCTTCTACAGGACCAGCTAAAGTTATATGTGCAAACAACATTGCCGGTATAGTTTGTATAAGAGTATATGGTGCATACAAAGGAGTTCCATTAAGTTTATGGAATAATAACGGTTGAAGCCCAAGTTCAATTGCAGCAAGCAATGCTCCCATGTTAATTGCTATATACCCGGCAATGATCGAACCAATAAATCTACGTTTCGATGTGATTTCAGACTTACCTGATATAAACTTATATACATAATAGCTTACGAATGGAATCACAAATGCCATGTTTACAATATTGGCACCCAATGTAAGAATTCCTCCATCTCCAAAGAAAAATGCTTGAATTATAAGTGCAATACTAACCCCTACTACGGCCGCCCAAGGACCCAAGATTATTGCTAGTATTGAAGCTCCAACTGCATGTGCTGTAGTTCCATCAGGTATTGGTATGTTGTACATCATAATTGTAAATGAGAAAGCTGCTCCAATCGCCAGTAGTGGAACTTGTTTGTCCTTTAATGTTTTTTTTAATTTTACCGCTGCTATGCCTATTATTGGAACCGCTATGGCCCCTAATACAACGCAGGTTTGGGGACTTAAATATCCATCGGGTATATGCATAATATCTCCTCCTAAAATTAAAATTATATATAATTAGCTAAAAAGTTATTCTATCTATATCAAGATAAAAAAAATAACCACAAAAGTTTCATTCCTAAGAAATGAACCTTCGTGGTACATTGTTTTAAAGTAAAATATTGATTTTAAATTATTATTACGTATCCTCGTGATACGCCTTAATTATATAATAAATTTCGGCTTAAAACAACTGTTTTTCACATTTTTAAAAAATGTAATAATTTACTATTATTACTATTAATACTATTGTTACTATTATTAACTATTCATGACTATGAAAATGATTATGATCATGACTTTGATCTGCTTCATGAACATGATTATGATAATGCTCATCTATGAGATTTACAGAAAGTAATAATTCTTTATTTGATAATATATCTCGTGGTGAACCCTGAGCAACTATTTTATGCTCTTCATTAAAAACTATTACTCTATCTGCAATTTCGTAAACAATGTCCAGATTATGAGTACATGTAATTAAAGTTTTTCCTGAATTATTGAGTTGTGCCAATAAATTAATTAGCCATCTCTGACTTCTAGGATCTAAACCATTAGTGGGTTCATCCAATATCAGAACCTCTGGATTTATTGATAATATTGAAGCAATAGCTACTTTCTTTTTCTCACCTCCGCTTAATCTATATGGTGGTCTGTCCTTTAATAATTCCAAGTTAAGCATCTTAATAACTCCATTTACTCTATCATTTACTTCCTTCAAATTAAGCTTCATCTGCAAAGGTCCAAAAGCTATTTCTTCCCATACATTCGTAGAAAACAATTGGGCATCCGAATTCTGAAATATAAATCCGATTCTTTGGCGAAAAGCTTGTGAAAACTGCTCGTCATTTAATGTTTCTTCAGTAACAAGTTGACCAAAAGCCCTATACTCACCTTTACTTGGAAATATCAAACCATTAAAAATTTTTAGAAGTGATGATTTTCCCGAACCGTTAGCCCCTAAAATAACTAATTTTTCACCACTGTAAATATCTAAGTTTATATCTTTAAGTACCGTCTCATCCTTTATATATTCAAATGAAACATCGCTAAGTTGCATTATTCTTTCATTATCCAAGAATTATTTCACCTCCAAAAGCTGCTAAAGTGCAAATTATTACCCCTAAAATCCATTGAAAATCCAGTAAAGTAAATTTAAACCTGTTCATAATAACCGGTTCCCCTTTATAACCTCTTGATAACATAGCCCCATACACTTCTTCACTTAAGGCATAACTTTTGCCAAAAAGACTTCCAATTGCATTTGACACAAATTGGCGGCCTTCTTTTGATTTTATTTTACTAAAAGTTCTGCTTTTTCTAGCAATAAACATATCTGTTGTAATATTTAATAATATAAAAATATAACGATAACACATTTCGAGTGTTGTAATAAATATTTTTGGTAAAAACAAAACCCTTAGTGCCTTCAGCAAATTAGCCCACCGAGTGGTAGTAGTAAATAAAAAAGCTAGAGAGACTGTAACACCAACTCTGACTATTAATAAAATAGCTCCCGATACTCCTTGCGACGTAATCGTAAGAACAGACGGAAATGTCAATGGTCCAAAATTCACTTGATGACCAAAGTTTATAAGTGTAATTAAACTAGTACCAGGCCTTACGAAATTAAAAATTGATGGTAATACCGCAATTCCCGTAAAAAGAGGTGTGATTAACCATATTCGTTTAAAATATAATTTTAAAGATACACATGATATTTTTGCTAAAATACATGATATTAAATAAATAATAGTCAATATAAATACATTATGAATCAAAGTTGACGTTAAAACTAATATAATCAAAGATATTACCTTTGTTCTTGGATCTAGCCTTTGTAGAAAACCTTTTTTAAAAGCTATATCTTCAAAAAAAATGACTTCTTTTAAAAGCTTAGCAATACCATTAGTAGTCTTTTCTAAAAAATTTGCTTTCTTCCTTTTGCCAATACATCCACATGGGCACATCCCTATTTCTCCACTATTTAGCAACCATTCCGGCACTTCATTTTTTGAATTCATTTGATTTCTCCTTTATATTCTAAAAACCACAAAAATTAATATCCGCTTTACAGAAATCAACCTTCGTGGTCACTAATTTAACGACATTTCAGAAGGAAAGTCTCCCCCTTCTATAAGTGGGAGTTACTACCCTAGCAAAAACAAAACCTCAATGGGGGTTTAAATCTCCTTCTGAAGTCGTTAATGCAGCTCCTCGGAGATGATTTAATATACACGTATATTCAAGTTTTGTTATAATTGTACACCCTCGTGGCATACAAATATTAAATATCCAATAATTTGTTGTTTTTAAGAAAAATTTATAATCCATTGTTAATTAACATCTACTCTATTGTTTAAACTAAAACACAATACATCTCTATTTTATAGTATAATAATGCGCATGTATACAAAAAATAAATACCATTGTAATATAATTCAAATCGTTGGGGGTATTATCGTGAAAATTGCAGTTATAGACGCACAAGGGGCAGGTCTTGGCCAGACAGTTATAAAAAAAATTCTTAAAGAAATAGATCATAGTGTTTATATAATTGCACTTGGTACAAATACATTTGCTACCTCCAATATGATAAAAGCCGGTGCAAACGAAGGCATTAGTGGAGAAATTCCAATTTGTACATATTGTAAATCAAATAAAATTGACAGTATAATTGGACCTATTGGGATACTATGTAATGGTGGTATAAACGGAGAAGTTACTTCCATGATTTCTAATTCGATATTTAATATGGATTGTACTAAATATATACTTCCTCTACAAAAACATGGTATTTATATACCAGGAACAAGAAATTTACAAATCAAAGATATGATTGAAGAGATTGTACTTGATATAAAAAACAATATCAAATAACAACTGTATTTAATATTATCTTATATAGTTATTATTTCTAGCAAAAATCAATGGAAGCCATTTAGACTTCCATTAATTTATTATAGCTTCAATTTTTTATTTTTCTAGCCTATGAATTAAGTTTTCATTTACTATTCGTATCCACTGTTGATTTAATTGGTCACTCTTACCAAACCCTTGCATAAACTCAGATTGTAAGTTTAATGCTGAATCTTCCTCTTCAATTTGTTCCTGTATTAATGACAATCCGCCTTCAGATACTGGCATAGTATATAACCAGCTTATTGTACCCTGATCATTGTCAATCCTTGCCTGTTCTGCAATAGCATAAAGCAGTTTAGTAGTTACAAGCTCAGTTGAGTAATATTTTTCAAGTATTTCTTTAATGTCTTTAAACTGATAATCTGAATAGGGTAATACATTTATCTCATAAGCAGCATCCTTATCGTCTAAATAACTTATAACATGTTTATAATGATCATACTCTCCTTCAGCTTGCACACCGAAAAATGATGCCCATCCATCCAAATCTAAGTTAGAGAAATAAGCCTGTATATTGCGATAAATAGTGTGATTATTAAATTCATGTGATATTTGCTCATTTAACAAATTTAATGTTGCTTTGGTTAAAAACATTTAATCGCCTACTTTCATTTAATTATATTCAATATAATCATAATAAGAACAAGTTTTATAATGTTTTTATATCATATAAAGCAACTTAAAGCGACCTAGTAGATGATGCGTCTCTTTCAGAGTTGTTACAGCTCCGATAGGAGATGATTTAACAGCTCTGAAAGAGATGATTTATCTACCTAATTACTTAACCTTAGCTTATCAGCAACCATTGCTATAAATTCAGAATTAGTAGGTTTCCCTTTTTTACTGATAATTTTATAACCAAAAACATTATTAATAGTTTCTTTGGGAACCTTAGACCATGTAACATCTATAGCATGCCTCATTGCTCTTTCTACTCTACTTGCAGTTGTATTATATTTTTTACCTACTAAAGGATACAACTCTTTAGTTATTGCCGATAAAAGATCAACATCATTAATTACCATAATTATTGCCTCTCTTATAAACATATATCCTTTTAAATTAGCAGGGATTCCAATATCATGAATAATATTAGTTGTTTGTTCCATAATATCACTATTAACCGGTTTTCTTTCCTTAATAATACACTCAGTATCATTAAGATAAAGAGGCACTTTCATAAAACTGGAATTATCTGCATCGCTATTTACCATCTGTCTTATTCTTTTAATTAATAATTCCATGTCAAATGGTTTAACAACATAATAATCCGCTCCTAGTGATATAGCTTTTTGAGTTATGTTATCATTCCCAACACCTGATAAAACTATCATACAAGGCTTTGGTCTTAAATCTAATTCTTTTATCCTCTCTAAAACAGCCAGTCCATCAAGAATCGGCATAATTATATCAAGTAAAACCAAATCAGGTTTTTTTTCTTTAATCAAACTAATTGCCTCTATCCCATTTTTAGCAATGCCAGAGACGACAATATCATCCTGAATTGATAGATAATCATAAAGAACATCACAAAATTCCTCGTTATCATCAGCAATAATTATGTTTATTTTTGAACCTTCCATTTTAAAATCCCCCTTATATAATGTCATATCTGTCATATATGTAATATGTCCTAATATTATATAAGTTCGACAATTAAATACAAATTCCTCTTTATATTGGCATTTATTTTTAACCTTTGTCGAAACGCGCATAAATAGAAGTATCAAAAACCACATTTTCTAATATTAAAGTACTCTTTCTTAGCCGTTCATATTATAATCTATAATAAATAAATGGAAGCCGCTCTGGCTTCCATTTATCAGTCTCGATATTTTGAAATTTTTTATTTTTTGTATCCTTGTGGATGACCTTTATGCCAATTCCATGCAGACTCTATAATAGTTTCAAGAGACGCATACTTAGGAACCCAACCAAGAATTTGTTTAGCCTTATCACTAGATGCAATAAGCACTGCTGGATCTCCTGCACGTCTAGGAGCCATTTCAGCCTTTATATCGACACCAGTAACCTTCCTAACTACATCAATAACTTGTTGAACAGAAAAGCCTTGTCCATTTCCAAGATTGCAAGTTACGCTATCTTCTCCTCGTCTAAGCCTTTTTACTGCAAGTAAATGAGCACTAGCAAGGTCAGTTACATGAACGTAATCTCTTACGCAAGTACCATCCTCTGTTTTGTAATCATCGCCAAATATCATAATCTTTTCTCTTTGGCCAAGTGCTACTTGAAGTATAATAGGGATTAAATGAGATTCTGGTCTATGATCTTCTCCTATTTTCCCACTTATATGAGCACCTGCTGCATTGAAATATCTTAAAGCAGTATATTTTATGCCATAAGCATTATCACACCATTTTAATATTTTCTCAACGCAAAGCTTTGACTCTCCATAAGGATTTGTTGGGAAAGTCTTATCGTTTTCAAGTATTGGAATATTATCCGGCTCACCGTAAGTTGCTGCAGTAGACGAGAAAACTATGTACTTAACATTATGATTTTTCATAGCCTTAAGTAAATTAACTGTAGATCCAATATTATTTTCAAAATACTTTAAAGGCTCTACAACGCTCTCCCCTACAAGTGAATATGCTGCAAAATCTATAACTGCATCTATCTTATTCTCTGTAAATACCTTATTAAGTATCACATCATCTCTTAAATCTCCAACGTAGAGTTTTCCACCTAATAATGCATCATGATGACCCTTTTCAAAATTGTCTAAAACAACAACCTCTTCGCCTTTTTCTAGAAGCTCAGCCACCATATGACTTCCAATATAACCTGCTCCACCGCATACTAAAATAGCCATTAATTTAACTCTCCTCTCATAACAATTTATTATTAATTATATACAATACTATTTTAACACATATTTTGTATTAGTCCTTAAATTGTTAATAAATGAATTTTATTTACAATTGACACTGAATGAGTTCAAGGCATATAATAAGAAGATTGTTCCCTTTATAACAATTAGGAGGTGTACCATGTTCAATGGATTAAACGAAGAAGAACTAACCGAATTTTTGCTAACAGAGACCATTGATGAGATAAATAAACTTATTCAATTCATTCATCCAGCAGATATTTTAATAGCTATTAGGGAATATGAGGGCAATAAACTTGATTTACTTGGAAAATTGTCTCCAATTATAGTAGCAGATATTATTGATGAAGCTGATGATGAGGAAAAATATGATTTATTATCCATTCATTCTAAAATAAAACAGAGAACTATCATACATGAAATGTCTTCCGATGAATTAGTTGATTTATTAGAATCAGTTTCAGAAGATGAAGCTAAAAACATTATGATAAATATGAATAAAGAAGATGTAGATGAAGTAAAAGATTTGTTAGCCTATGACCCAGACTGTGCGGGTGGGATCATGGCTACTGAATTTATTAGTATAAAAGAAAATATGACTGTAGATGAAACACTTAAGTATTTACAAAAAGAAGCTCCTGACGCAGAGACCTCTTATTACATATATGTAGTAGATGGAAATTCTCTTTTAAAAGGCGTTATTTCACTAAGAGATATAGTCGTTAACAAATTTGATGTTAAAATCTCAGAAGTTATGAATAGAAGCGCTATGAGCATACCCGTTGATATGGATAAAGAAGAAGTTGGACATATATTTGAAAAGTATGGCTATTTAACTATGCCAGTAGTTAACGAATTTATGCAAATTCTAGGGATAGTAACTGCTGATGATGTAATGGAGATTTTAACTGATGAACATACTGAGGATTTATATCGTCTTGCTGGTGTGCAAGAGGATGAAAAAGTTACTGGTTCTCTTAGTTCTTCAATTAAAAGTAGATTACCTTGGCTATTTGTAAATTTAGTAACTGCAATTCTTGCAGCCGCAACTGTTAGTCTATTCCAAGGCACCATTCAAAAAGTTGTAGCTCTCGCCACTTTCATGCCAATAGTTGCAGGTATGGGTGGTAATGCAGGTACGCAAACTCTAACCATTATCATTCGTAGTATTGCACTTGGAGAAATAGACGCTAAAAATGCAAAAAAAATATTAGTTAAAGAATTTGGTGTAGGTATTATTGCAGGTATTGCTATAGGTATTGCTGTAGCAATATTAGGTTATATGTGGGAAAAGAATGTTGTTTTCGGATTAGTCATTGGTCTTTCTATGATACTAAACATGGTGGCAGCAACAATGTCCGGGTTTACAGTACCAGTTATACTAAAAAAGGTTAACATCGATCCAGCACTCGCATCTGCTGTGTTTGTTACTACTGTAACCGACGTCTTGGGTTTCTTTTTCTTTCTAGGACTCGCTACATTATTTTTACCTTACTTAATCTAATAAATAGAAAAAAGTATAATGATAGTTCATGTGGATGAACTATTATTTATGGTTGTAAGTATGATTACCATGTCCACCATGATTATGCTGTGGCAATAATTTTTGTATTTCAGTTTCTTGTTCTTTTGTTATAGTACCATTATCAATAAGTACCTTCATTGGACTAACTTTAGTATTCTCCATTTTTTTCATATAACTTTCTCTTTCTTTTTCACTCATACCTTTCATTTTCTTAAACATTTCTTTTCTTTGAACCTGTGCTGACATTATAGACGAATTAACTTTATTACTTTGATCGAGAGTTAACACTTTTTTAATTACAAGTATGTTCATGCCTTTTTTAAATTCAGCAGTTCTTATTTCTGTAACTTTAATATACATACTTTTTTTAAGTGCATCTGATTTCTCCTGGGTTAAAATGTTCTCAGTTACCAAGTCTCTAAATAATCCGCCTTTTTCACCGTCACATTTTTCTTTTTTACATTTTTTATCTTTTCTCAATTCGCCACGATTTTTCATGGATTTAGAATTTACATACTCTAAGACCTTATCACCTTCAGTTTTTGTAATAATCTTTGAAGATACACCTTCCTTAATTACAAGCTTTAGTGTAACTTTCATCTGAGCGTGATGAGCTTTTGCATCTTTTTTCCCATTTTCATTAGCCTTTAATTCCATATTAATATTCTCTTTTGCATTATCATTTTTAACAGCGGCAAAAGTAAGACCTGTTGAAGAAAATACAAGTCCTGTACATAACAGGCCACTTAATAATTTCATTCTAAGAGATTTGTTTTTCAATTTTATTCCTCCCTAAAATATTATTCATGTCAACATATTATTACTGTATTAGGATGATAATATACATCACTATAATTCTACATAAATCTCTGTTTTTTTTATAATATTATCAATATTATTAATATTACATGCCAAATGAAAAATTATATGGATTTATGATTTATTTAATGCTACAATTTTACAATATTATTGTTTTAAAACGACATTTCAGAATGAAAGTCCCCCACTTCTATAAGTGGGATTATAAATCTTCTTCGAAGCTGTTGCAGCTCCTTTAGGGAGATGATTAATTAAAAAGTAAAAGTGAGTGATGAAAAATGATAAACCTCGATTATATTAGAAATAAAATGTTACAAACAATAAATTTTTTTAAAAATGAAGTAGTTTTTACTTTGGCTTTATCTCTCGCCATTATTACATCATTCTTTTCCACGCCCAAGGTAGAATACATTGATTTTAAAGTTTTAACGACATTTCAGAAGGAAAGTCTCCCACTTCCTATAAGTTGGAGTTAACTACCCTAGCAAAATAAAACTTCAGTGGGAGTTTAAATCTCCTTCTGAAGTCGTTATACTACAGCTCCGCAGGAGATGATTTAATTACTTTATTCAATCTTATGATTATTGTAGGTGCCTTTAGTCATATGAAAATACTCGACAAAATAGCTGTAAGTTTACTTACTAAATTCAATAGTTATAAAAAAATTTCTCTTATTTTAATATACTTAACCTTTTTCAGCTCCATGCTTATAACAAATGACGTAGCTCTAATAACATTTATACCCTTAACTCTTATAATAAGTAAAAGAGCTCACATAAATCCGATGAAACTTGTAATCTTCCAAACGCTTGCCGCTAATATTGGTTGTGGCCTTACCCCTATGGGAAGTCCTCAGAATTTATTTATTTTTTCCTTTTATAATCTAAATGCTTCTCAATTTTTTAAAATAATGCTTCCATTTACTATTTTTGGCATCCTTTGGCTTTTTATCTTAAACATATTAGAAAAGAGTAAAGAATTTAATTTTAATTTAGAAGATATAATTATTGAAAATCAAACTCATGTGTTAATCTTTTGTGTCTTGTTTATATTTATCTTATTATCTGTATTTAATATAGTAAATTATAAAATAGCATTAATAATTACGATTTTGGTTGTGTTAATATTAAACAAAAGACTATTAGCAAAAGTAGATTATATTTTACTACTTACTTTTATTTGTCTTTTTATATTTACTGGAAATTTATCAAGTTTCCCTTTTATAGAGTCCTTTGCAAGAGCTTTCTTGCATAATAAAACCACGACTTATTTTTCTTCAATATTATTAAGCCAGTTTATTAGTAATGTTCCATGTTCAATGCTTCTTGCAAACTTTACTTCAAACTGGAAAGAACTTTTACTTGGAGTAAATATCGGTGGACTTGGGACTTTAATTGCATCTTTAGCTAGTGTTATCTCCTATAAGCTCTATATGAACGACAGAACTTCAAAAAATCAAAATACATACATAATTTGGTTCACATTTTATAATGTAATCAGTTTAATAGCATTTACATTAATAAACTATTTTATTTTTATTTTTTAAATTTAAATAAAAACATTTTTTAAACATAAAAATTACTATGTACAATGTTGACATAATAATCTATAATTGACTTGATTATATAATGCTATTGACATAAATAGCTCATTAAATATTAATTTAAATCTGAAGGGAGGAATTTATCAAAAGGATAATTACTGCTTTTGATAAAATCAAAAATGCCAAATGACTCTAATTTAAAACCTATTTATAAAAAAATAGCTATTGATATTAGTAATAGAATATTATCGGGAGATTATTCTATAGGCGACAAACTATACGGGAGATCTTCACTTGCAAGTGAGTATAATGTATCACCAGAGACCATAAGAAGAGCAATAACTCTTCTAAGCGATATGGATATAGTTAAAGTAACAAAAGGCAGTGGAATAGTCATAAACTCCGTAGATAATTGTTTAAGCTTTATTGATAAATTCAAAGATATAGACTCTATAAGTTCTATTAAAAAAAATATTATAGAATTACTAGAAAAGAAAAAAACAATAGATAAAAGTATCGATGATTCAATCGATGAATTAGTAGATTATTCTAGTAGATTTAGAAATAGTAACCCCTTTACTCCATTTGAATTTGAAATACATCCTGAAATGTGTATCATAGGTAAAACAATATCGGAAACTAAATTTTGGGAAAAGACAGGTGCCACCGTTATCGGGATTAAAAGAAATGGTAAGTTAATACTTTCGCCAAATCCACTTACTACATATAAAGTTAAAGATATATTTGTAGTGATTTGTGACGAAAATAGTTATTATAAAATTAAAACTTTCCTTTATGGAAAATAATAAATTTATATTTGCCCCTATATCTCATTTTATATTAATGTGATATAGGGGTTTTTCGTATTATATATCAATATATTATCATATATGTACCTTTTTCCTAATAAAACTACAATTATCCATAAAAAACGACAGATTAGTGCTATAATAAGTCAGATAGGAAGTAGCAACTTAACACTATGTTTAAGTCGTTGCTAATAAGCAATTATGGG
Source organism: Clostridium psychrophilum (assembly GCF_018861705.1). Lineage (GTDB taxonomy): Bacteria > Bacillota > Clostridia > Clostridiales > Clostridiaceae > Clostridium_AD > Clostridium_AD psychrophilum. The sequence continues at coordinate 43,430 of NZ_JAHLEC010000021.1, forward strand.
GGGGTATTAACTTTGATAGAATTCAAAAATGTAAATAAAAGTTTTAATGGTAGGAAAATATTAAAAGACATAAATATTACTATACAAGACGAAGAATTAGTTGTTCTAATTGGACCGAGTGGTTGTGGAAAAACTACAACGCTTAAAATGATTAATAAATTACTAATGCCAACTTCTGGTGAAATTAGAATTAACGGTAAAAAAGTTGCAGACCAAAATACAATAAAGCTAAGACGAAATATGGGTTATGTTATACAACAAGCAGGACTTCTCCCACATTTAACTATAGGTGACAATATAGCATTAATACCTTCTATAGAAAAAATGGACAAAGATAAAATACATACTAAAGTAATTGAGTTGTTAAAACTTGTAGGACTAGACCCCGATATGTATATAAATAAATATCCCAATCAATTAAGTGGTGGTGAGCAGCAAAGAGTAGGCGTTGCAAGAGCCTTTGTAATGAATCCCGAGATAATACTCATGGATGAACCCTTTAGTGCCTTAGACCCAATATCGAAAGCTCAACTTCAAGATGAGGTATTTAGTATACAACAAAAATACAAAAAAACAATAATATTCGTAACTCATGATATGGATGAGGCATTAAAATTAGGAGATAGAATTTGCATTATGCATGATGGTCATGTGGTTCAATTTGATGCTCCATCAGAAATACTTAAAAACCCTATTAATGACTTTGTACGTGACTTTGTAGGTAAAAACAGAATATGGGATCAACCTGAATTAATTAAGGCAAAAGATATTATGATAAATAAGCCTGTAAAATCAGTTGGAGAAAGAACAATACTTCAAGCAATTGAAATAATGAAAACAAGTAGTGTAGATAGTTTACTTGTTGTTGATGAAAATAATGCTTTAACCGGTCTTATCACCCTAAAGCAAATCAGAACAACTCTTAGAAAAGATCCAGATAGCACCAAAAAAGTAAAAGATATAATGCAAAAAGAACTAATAACAGTAAATGATGAAGATTCAATAATAGATGTATTAGAATTAATAAAAAAAGAAGATATAAACTTTGTTCCTGTAGTTGATAATGAAAAGAAACTAACAGGTCTTCTCACAAAGAGCAGTCTTTTATCTATACTAAGTAATCAATTTATAGATATGGAGGTAGATATTGATGAATAGTTTAACTTCATTTATGAATTTCGTAATAGAAAGAAAAGATCAAATAATAAGTTTGTTTATTCAACATATCCAACTAACTTTATTCGCAATTGTTATTGCTATTGCTATAGCTATACCGCTTAGTATACTTATAGTTAAATATAGAAAACTTTCAGTTCCTATCATTGGTTTTGCAAATGTAATTCAATCAGTACCTAGTCTTGCATTACTTGGATTTTTAATACCTTTACTTGGTATTGGAAGTAAACCAGCAATTGTTATGGTAGTTATGTATTCACTTCTACCAATCTTAAAAAATACATTTGCAGGACTAACTAACATTAGCCCAGCACTTATTGAAGCTGCTGATGGTATGGGACTTACAAATACGCAAGTCTTATTCAAAGTCCGTTTTCCACTAGCTATGCCAATTATTATGTCAGGTGTTAGAATATCTGCAGTCACGGCAGTTGGACTTATGACCATAGCTGCATTTATAGGTGCTGGTGGCCTTGGATACTTGGTTTTCTCAGGTGTACAAACCGTTAATAACAATATGATTCTTGCCGGAGCTATTCCTGCTTGCTTTCTTGCTATTTTTCTAGATTTCATTTTAGGAAAAGTAGAAGATGTAGTAGTTCCAGAGGGTATAAAAATCACCCAAACTAAAACCCCCAAAAATAAAACAATTTTTAGTAGTAAAAAATTCAAATATATAGCATCAGGATTAATTCTTTTAGTAATTATATCCTCAGTAGCTGTAAGTTTTGTTAAAAATGAAGATACAATAGTCGTAGGCTCTAAAAATTTTAATGAGTCAATAATACTTGGAGATATGATGTCTTCACTAATAGAAGCTAAAACTAAGTATAAAGTTGAGAGAAAATTAAATTTAGGAGGATCTGCTGTAGTATTTACTGCTATGAAATCAAAAGACGTAGATATATATCCAGAATATACTGGAACGGCTCTTGTAGACATACTAAAAAAGCCCACAATTAGCGATCCAACTAAAGTTTATAATATAGTAAAAAGCGAGTTTTCAAAGAAATATGATCTTGATTTTTTAGAGCCCCTAGGCTTCAATAACACCTTTGTATTGGCTCTAAAACCAGACTTTGCTAAGAAAAATAATATAACCACCATTTCAGATTTAGCAAAAATAAGTGGTGATTTAAATGCCGGACTTACTATGGAATTTGCAAATAGACAAGATGGTTATATTGGACTAAAGAAAACCTATAGCCTAAATTTTAAAAGTTTAAAAGGAATAGATGGAGGGCTTAGATATACTGCTCTTGAAAAAGGTTCAACCCAGGTTACAGATGCATTCTCCACAGATGGAATGATCAAGAAATTTAATTTAAAACTTCTTAAAGATGATAAGGCTTTTTTCCCACCTTATTATGCAGTTCCTATAATAAGAAATGACACATTAAAAAAGCATCCTGAGCTAAAGGGTATATTACAACTTTTAGCAGGGAAAATTACTGATGAGGATATGCGTACTATGAATTATAAAGTAGATAACGGTGCACAATCTAGAACAGTTGCTGAAGACTTTTTAAGGTCTAAAGGTTTGATAAAATAAATAAGTCAAAAAGCGATATATTGTAAAAATATATCGCTTTTTTCTGCTCAAATTAAAATAGAATTTTAAATCATAAAAATTTTTGTATAAATATTCTTTAACTGATAAATAATAATCATATTATAGTTATATACAAAATTGTATAAATTCACACTTTCTTTACAGAGTAACAACTCAATGATATAATAGAGGTTGTTACTCACTGAAAAATTAGGAGGTTTTAACTTTGATTGAATTTAAAAACGTAAGCAAAAGTTTTAACGGTAGAAAAATATTAAAAGATATAAATATTACTATACAAGACAAAGAATTAGTTGTTCTAATTGGACCAAGTGGTTGTGGAAAAACTACTACACTAAAAATGATTAATAAATTATTAGTACCAACTTCTGGTGAAATTATAATTGACGGTAAAAAAGTTGGAGACCAAAACACAATAAAGCTAAGACGTAATATGGGTTATGTTATACAACAAGCAGGCCTTCTCCCGCATTTAACTATAGGTGACAATATAGCATTAATACCTTCTATAGAAAAAATGGATAAAAATCAATTACATACTAAAGTAATTGAGTTATTAAAACTCGTAGGACTAGATCCTGATATATATATAGATAAATATCCTAACCAATTAAGTGGTGGTGAACAACAAAGAGTAGGAGTTGCAAGAGCTTTTGTAATGAATCCTGATGTAATACTCATGGATGAACCCTTTAGTGCCCTGGATCCGATAACAAAAACTCAGCTTCAAGATGAGGTATTTAGCATACAACAAAACTACAAGAAAACTATTATATTTGTAACTCATGATATGGATGAAGCATTAAAACTTGGTGATAGAATTTGCATTATGGATGGTGGACATGTGGTTCAATTTGATACACCATCAGAAATATTAAAAAATCCTATTAACGACTTCGTACGTGACTTTGTGGGCAAAAACAGAATATGGAATCAGCCTGAATTAATTAAGGCAAAAGATATTATGATAGACAAGCCTGTAACATCAGTTGGAGAAAGAACCATACTCCAAGCAATTGAAATAATGAAATCTAGAAATGTAGATAGTTTACTTGTTGTAGATAAAGATAATACTCTAACTGGACTTGTTACATTAAAACAAATTAGAGCGAATCTAAGAAAAGATCCAGATAAAGCTAGAAGAATAAAAGATTTAATGGAAACTAAACTTATAACCGTAAATCAAGAAGATTCAATAATTAATATATTAGAAGTTATAAAAAAAGAAGATATAAATTTTGTTCCAGTAGTAGATGATAAAAATAGATTAGCTGGCCTTCTTACCAAAAGTAGCCTTTTGTCTATACTAAGTAATCAATTTATAGATATGGAGGTAGACGTAAATGAATAGTATTAATTCTTTTATTAGTTTTATAGTAGACAGAAAAGATCAAATAATGGATTTGTTTATCCAACATATTCAACTAACTTTATTCTCAATAGTAATCGCTATAGCAATTGCTATACCACTTGGTATACTTATAGTTAGGTATAGAAAACTTTCGGGTCCTGTTATTGGTGTTACAAACGTAATTCAATCGGTTCCCAGCCTTGCATTGCTTGGATTTTTAATACCAATACTTGGTATAGGTAGTAAACCAGCAATTATAATGGTAGTTATGTATTCTCTTCTACCAATTTTAAAAAATACATTTACAGGACTCACAAACGTCAGTCCTGCGCTTATTGAAGCCGCCGATGGCATGGGACTTACCAATACTCAGGTACTTCTAAAAGTTCGTTTTCCACTCGCTATGCCAATCATAATGTCAGGCATTAGAATATCTTCAGTTACGGCTGTTGGACTTATGACCATAGCTGCTTTCGTAGGCGCTGGTGGCCTTGGATATTTAGTTTTTTCCGGAGTTCAAACAGTCGACAATAACATGATTCTTGCTGGAGCTATTCCCGCTTGTTTACTTGCTATTATATTAGATTTTATTTTAGGTAAGATAGAAGACATCGTAGTTCCTGAGGGAATAAAAGTTACCCATACTAAAAAATCTAAAAAGAAAAGTTTGTTCGGTAGCAAGAAGTTTAAACTTATAGCTTCAGGAATTGTACTTTTAGTTATATTATCAACAGTAGCTATAAGTTTTTTTAATGATAAGAACAAAATAGTAGTAGGTTCTAAAAACTTTAACGAACAATTAATAATGGGAGATATGGTATCCTCTTTAATTGAAGCTAAGACAAAATATAAAGTTGAAAGAAAATTAAATTTGGGTGGAACTAATGTAGTATTTAGCGCTTTGAAAACAAAAAACGTTGATCTGTATGTAGAGTATACTGGTACAGTTCTTGTAAATATGCTAAAAAAACCTACTGTGAGCGATCCAAAAAAAGTTTACGATATCGGAAAAGCAACTTTGGCTAAAGATTATAGTATAGAAATGCTTAATCCAATAGGATTTAACAATACCTATGTTATAGCAGTAAAAAAAGATTTTGCAAAAAAATATAACTTAGAAACTATATCTGATTTAGCAAAAATAAGTCCAAAAGTAACTGCTGGAGTTACTATGGATTTTGCAAATAGACCAGATGGTTATCTTGGACTTCAAAAAAAATATAATTTAAAATTCAAAAGTGTAAAAGGTATCGATGGTGGACTTAGATATAAGGCACTTGAAAGTGGTGACACTCAGGTTCTAGATGCATTCTCCACTGATGGACTAATTAAAAAGTTTGATTTAAAACTTCTAAAAGATGATAAGCAATTTTTCCCACCATATTATGCAGTTCCACTAGTAAACGCAGATACACTCAAAAAATATCCTGACTTAAAGGGTGTTTTATCCCTCTTAGACGGAAAAATTAACGATGATGAAATGCGGTCTATGAACTTAAAAGTAGATAATGGTGCACAATCTAAAACAATTGCAGAAGATTTTTTAAGATCTAAAGGTTTGATAAAATAAAATAAGTGAAAAAAGGTTTGATATATTTTATATATCAAACCTTTTTTATTTTCCCTGATATCCATAATAACTATATAAAAATTAGATTATTTTACACTAATTAGTATATGTATATAATATTGTCTTTTTTAGCATACTAAGATAAAGGTTAATGCTAATACCAATACTGTTACTATTATTGCAAAATAATTTTTGATAAATTATGGAGATGTTATTATGAATTATAAAAAGATTTCATTAAAAATGATAATATTACCTCTTATATTATTAATATGTATGTCATTTATACCCTTAACATTAATACCTATAGTTAATAAAACTCAAGATACAAAATCAGTTATGGCAATTGCTAAAAGTGTACCAAACGAGAAACGAGGATCCCCCCATTATGATTACATTATAGGACAGGATCACCTACCTCATTTCAGAGTATTTTTTTGGGTTCCCAAAAATGCAACCCATTTTCAGCCTTATGCAGATAGCGGAGTTAATACCGATGTATCAGAACATGGCCCTGTTACAAATTGGTCTATAGTTACTACAAAACAAATAAAAGGTAATGATAAGTTAGTATTCATATATGTGCCTAAAACTTTTGTTATTTTATATGGAGATGGTTTTCAAGATGTTATACATTTAAAATATAACTAGTTAGAGCGACCCAGGAGATGATTACAACTCTACCAAGAGATGCTTACAGCTCTGCCAAGAGATGCTTACAGCTCTGCCAAGAGATGCTTACAGCTCTGCCAAGAGATGCTTACAGCTCTGCCAAGAGATGCTTACAGCTCTGCCAAGAGATGCTTACAGCTCTGC
>NZ_JAHLEC010000022.1 GCF_018861705.1 Clostridium psychrophilum
TTTATCCACTACAAAGTTTATAAATTTAGAGCATTCTAATCGCTTAAAGGTACGACAAGAATTTAAACGATTCTTTCTGTAAATAGCTTCACCGGTATCTGCAAGGTACATCTCAACTGGTTTGCCTTGTATCATTTGAGTTGTAGTACCGCGTTGTATTTCATTAAGAATAGTGGTTATTGGACGTTTAAGTTCCTTAGCTACTTTATATGGTGAAAAGCCATCTTTAAGACGAATTTCAATCATAACGCGTTCTTCCAAGTTCAAGTGTTTATTTTTACGTGATTCTGTGTTATTATTTGGGTATTCCATAGTGATTATCCTCCTGTGTGTTTTAGTTTAGGCGATTAAAGCATAACACAGAATTAATCCACTATGGATTTCTTATTGGTTCAACTTCATTTTACAACAGGTCAATATTAAAATATATGAGATGAGGTAAAATAAAAAAAGCCCGGTATTTGGCTTTTTTTATAATATTATTTGTTTTTACATTCATTATAAATATTCTTAAACGTTTCATTCTCCTTAATGGATAAAAGATACTTCATAAACGTTTTGTTAAGCTTATCATTTTTAAGAGCATATTCTACATTTGCTTCTAAAAATCCTTCCTTATCACCTACATCATATCTTCTACCTTCAAAATTATAAGCATACATATCTTCCTGTGATATCAAAGTTTTTAAAGCATCTGTAAGTTGAATTTCTCCACCCTTACCTGGCTTTGTATTTTCTAAAATATCAAATATTTTAGGAGTTATAATATATCTTCCAAGTATTGCTACGTTTGATGGTGCCTCAGAAACGTTAGGCTTTTCTACAACATCCTTAACTTTATAAACTCTATCTTTTATTGCTGTTCCATTTACTATACCATATTTGTTAACTTCGCTCATAGGAACTTTTTGAACTCCCAAAATAGAAGTATTATATTGATCATAACAATCTATAAGTTGTTTTAAACAAGGTACCTCACTATCTACCACATCATCACCAAGCATTACTGCAAATGGCTCATTTCCAACAAATGTTTTTGCACAACCTATGGCATGCCCTAAACCTTTAGGTTCTTTCTGACGTATATAATAGATATTTGCCATATTAGATATATCTCTAACCATTGCTAAGGTATCTTCCTTACCGTTTTTCTCTAATTGTTGTTCAAGTTCAACTGATTTATCAAAATGATCTTCAATAGCTCTCTTATTTCTTCCTGTTATAATTAATATTTCTTCAATTCCAGCTGCAACAGCTTCCTCGATAATATACTGTATTGTAGGTTTATCAACGATAGGCAACATTTCTTTAGGTTGTGCCTTTGTAGCTGGTAGAAATCTTGTTCCAAGTCCTGCTGCTGGTATTATAGCCTTTTTAACTTTCATAATTTTTCTCCCCTCAAAAACACATTTTTCATATTATAAACCTGTTAAAGATTACTTGAAAATGTTTAAAAATGAAATTTTCCCTTTTGCTTTTTTAAGTTTTATTTCTAAAAATTCACTTACAGAGATATTATTAATAATATTAGTTTGATTTTCAATAATCCAATCATATACTTCCTTATTTTCATTTTTAACTATTGCGTATGCTTCTTTTAGTTTAGTTTTTCTACTTGTAGTATTATGACCATCGCTACCCAACATATGTATCATATTACTTTTTAAAAATACATGTGCTGTTTTTTTTATTTCTTTACCATAATCTCCGAGTAAACTAGCACAATTAATTTGCATCATTACACCCTGATTTATTAAATTAATAATTAAATCATGATTTTTGATGATTTTAAGATTTCTCTCTGGGTGTGCTAAAATGGGTTTTGCACCAAGTAACATTAATTCGTAAAATACATTCTCAGTATAAATAGGAAATTGTCCCATTGGAAGCTCTATAAGTAAATACTCAGAATCATTTATTCCCCATATTTTCTTTTCCTTATAAAGTTTTGGTAAATTAGGATGCATATATATCTCAAGTCCAGATAAAATTTTAATATTCATATTTTCTTGTTTTGATGCAGTAACTAACTCATCAAACTTTTTAACATAATCACTTCGATTAATTTCATATTCCTCAGTTATAAAATGAGGAGTAGCACAAATATATTCTACACCTTCATTTTCTGAGAATTTTAACATTTTTAGAGATGTATTTAAATTTTTTGCTCCATCATCAACACCATTAATTATATGACTATGAAAATCTATCATAAAATTACACCTTCTAAAATTTTAATTTTCTTTTCCATAATACCCTTTATAATACTTGCCATGATAACCAGTTACTGCTTCAGGTACTTTATTAAATACAACTCCAAGTATCTTTCCGCCAACCTTATCAATTAAATGTTTTGCATCTACTAATGCATTTTTTTGAGCTTCTCCATAAGATGCAACAAAAATAACACCATCTACGATTGTTGATAGAATTTGCGCATCAGTTACTGCAAGAACTGGTGGAGCATCAATAAGAACTAAGTCAAATTCACCTTTTAGTTCCTCAATAAAATCTCTCATTTTTTTGCTTCCTAATAATTCTGCTGGGTTTGGTGGAATAGGACCACTTGTTAGTACAAAAAGATTATTAACAGTTGTCTTAACAACGCACTCTTCCTTTTTCACCCCTTGAACTAGTACATTTGTTAGTCCTACAGAATTGGTAATTCCCATTTTTTTGTGTATTGATGGTTTTCTTAAATCACAATCTATAAGAATAATCTTCATACCACTTTCAGCCATGGTTATAGCTAAATTAGCCATTACTGTACTTTTACCTTCTCCAGCTCCAGAGGATGTAACTACAATAGATTTCAATGCTTTATCTAAGGAAGAGAATTGAATATTAGTCCTTAATGTTCTAAATGCTTCGGCCGTTCTAGATTTTGGATTTTTTAATGTTATTAATTTTTTTAACATATTCTCACCTTCCTATTGTTTATCGTCAGTTAAAGGAATAATACCTATAACTGGTACTCCCATTAATTTTTCTATGTCTTCTTGCGTTTTTACAGTATTATCTAAGTACTCTAATAAAAATGCTATTCCAAGTGATACCATAAGTCCAATGAAAAAAGCAATTGCCATATTTAATTTTGGATTAGGGCTAGTTGGCACAATAGGTTCGATTGCGTTATCTAAGATTTGCACATTATCCACTTTTTTAACATCATAACTTACAGATTTTAATGATTTAGCAAACTGATTAGCAATGTCCATAGCCTGTTTAGGATCCGTGGATTTAACTGCTATAGTTAAAAACTCAGTATTTGCTTTAGGTGTTACTGTTACCATTTTTTGAAGATCATCAGAAGTCATATCTAATTTAAGAGTTTTAATTACATTTTCTGAAACTTTTCTTGATGTAACAAACTCACTATAAGTACTAACTAATTGTTGATACATCATTACATCATTATAGGCATCTTGTGACACTTGAGATTTGCTATCTGGTTTACCAATTATTACTGATATGTCAGATTTATATGAAGGCGTAATAACAAAATAACTTAAAACTCCACTTAGCACCGTTGCTCCTATCGTTACTAAAATTATTAACAGGATTCTTTTTTTTATTATATTTAAATATTCAATTATCTCCATTATTTACCCTCCGTGAATAGTTTTTCTAACTGACATACAATTTCATCTTTTGCATCTATTTTTTTAGCTATATCTAAATGTAGCTTTGCCTGCTTAAAGTTTTTGACATTTATATAGCACATAATAAGATTTGTACATATCTCAATAGATTTAGTAACTTCAAATGCCTTCCTAAAATAGTTAATAGCTACCTCATAATTTTCAAGACAAGCATAATTAATACCAAATTCATTTATTACCTCAATTAGATCCTTATCAATTGCTACAGCCTCATTTAAATAATATATAGCTTTCTCATGATTTTTTAGGATTCTATAAGCTACAGCAATGTGATAATATATATCCGGACGATCTCCTAATTGGTCTATCAATGGTATTAAAATTTCAAGTGCACCCTTAGGATTCTCAGGCACCATTTCTTTTGCTTTATTAAAACCTGTTATAGTTTCTAATTCATTTTTAAGTTCAATAACATCAGTTGTTTGTTCTCCTCCATTCTCAATATAGTTTCTTAAAGCCAATAATGCTAAGTCATATTTATTTTCACTATTAAGAACTAATGATTCATATAAATATGGATTACTATAGTGAGAAATCTTTTTAGCTTTTTCAACAAGCCTTAGCTCTTCATCCTTAAACATAACATTAGTTAATCTTAATTTATCAACTAATATAAAAATTTTGTCATAATTTTCTTTATTTTCTTCTATAACTAATAATCCTTTTAAAATAATATATGCTTCCTCGTAATTTTCTTTTTCAATTTCTTTAAATATGACACCCTTGATATATCCTATTGAATTTGGGACAGTATTTATAATTACTTTATACTGTTCATTATATTTAAAGTGCTCATCTGCTCCTAAAACATAGAACATCCCCTGAATAAATAAATTAACGGATATATTGTCAAAATCTTCTTTTTTCTTTACCTTTTGGATTATTTCATTAGTTCTCACTGGAAAATAGATATCCTCCAAAATTGTAAAGTCTTTAATTTTACTGTTCTTTTTTATTTCTAAAAAAAGAAGTGCTGCCAATTTTTCAGAAAAATATGCTTTAGTGTCCATGCTTACTCCTTTCTACTACTCTAAAATATTTACGTCGTAATGTCTACTATTAATAATAATATAATGATGATAATTTGTAAACATATTAAATCATAGCAGTGGGATTATAGTTTGGTATTAATTAATGTGTTAATTTAAGCATGCATTGTTAACTATAGACATAACATTTTCTTTTAGAACAATCATTTTCTTAGATGAATTTTCTAAACAATTTCCTTTAACTGATAAATAGATTTTCATCTTTGGTTCGGTACCAGATGGTCTAACTACAAACCAAGAGCCATCTTCTAAGAGGAACTTTAATACATTGGATTTCGGCAATTTAATAGTTTTCTCCGTGTTATTAATTAAATCCGTTTCTATACTTGCTTTATAATCCATTTTTCTTGTAATTTTATTGTTTCCTATTGAACCTTTCATTGAAGATCTCAAATATTCTAACGCATTACTTATTTTTTCTGCTCCATCTTTTCCCTTAAGTTCTATTGAAACTAAACTTTCCTCATAATAACCGTATTCTTTATAAATGTTCATCAAAGCATCATACAAACTCATGCCTTTATTTTTATAATAAAGTGTCATTTCACAAATTAAAGTTGCGGCTATAACTGCATCTTTATCACGAACAAAGTTACCTGCTAAATACCCAAAACTTTCTTCAAATCCAAATATAAAGTTTTTTTCGTTATTTTGTTCAAACTCTTTAATTTTCTCTCCAATATATTTAAATCCTGTAAGCACTTCTAACACTTCTACATTATATTTTTGTGCGATACTTTCTATCAAATTTGTGGTAACAATAGTTTTTATTATTACTCCATTTTTAGGGATTTGATTATTTTCGTTTAATGATTTCAAAATATAATTGCCTAATAATACCCCTGTCTGATTGCCTGACAAAACTTTATATTTCCCATCGTCACACTTTACTACTACTCCAATCCTATCACAGTCTGGATCTGTGCCAAAAATAATATCTGGATTAATATCACTTGCCATATTCAGTGCTAATTTAAATACATTTGGGTCTTCTGGATTAGGATATGGTGATGTGGGAAAATTGCCATTTGGCATTTCCTGTTCTTTTACAACAAATACATTTTTATAACCTAATTCATCTAAGACTCTTCTTACTGGCAAATTCCCAGAACCATGAATAGGAGTATAAATTATTTTTAAATTATTGGCATATTTTTTAACCATATCTTTTCTTATAGTTAAATTTTTAGTTTTATCTATATATGACAAATATAGGTTCTCTCCGATAATATTTAAGAGTCCATTTTCTTTTGCAGTATTAAACTCCATAGTTTTCACTTTAGAAAAGTCTTTAATGTTACCTATACATGTTGTAATTTGACTTGCAGCTTCATCAGTAACTTGTCCACCATCATCACCATAAACCTTATATCCGTTATATTGCTTAGGATTATGTGAAGCCGTGATAACAATACCAGCCTTACTTTTCAATTCACGAACAGCATAAGATAAAATTGGTGTTGGTGTTAATTTTTCAAATAAATTAACAGAAATATCATTAGCGCAAAGAGTTTCTGCAGCCGCTTTTGCAAATTCAATAGACATATTTCTTGAATCATAGGCTATAGTAACTGATATATTTTTCTTGTATTTCGAGTTTAAATAATCGCAAAGCCCTTGAGTAGCCTTACCGATGGTATGTATATTCATTCTGTTTGTCCCAGCACCCATAACACCTCTTAGTCCGCCAGTACCAAACTCTAAATCTTTATAAAATCTATCCTCGATTTCTTTTTCATCTACTAACTTCTCAAGCTCCCTCTTTAATTTTAAATCTATAAAATTAGAATTAATCCAATTTTTATACTTCTCTTTGTAAGTCATACATTATCCTCCTTGTGATTCTTTAAAGCAGATAACAATCGTTCCCCCGTTGCTATTCTCGCTAATCTCCCTTTAGTCTATCATATTATACTATCAAATCATTACAAATAAAAGGCATTTTTGACAAATAACCTGTTTTTAGACATTCTTAATAGTATTTTTTCCTTACAAAACCATAATTACAAAACACTTTTGAGGCTATTTTGTGTTATTTTAAGATTAAAAATTATTATAATTGCATTTGCATATATAATCCTATATAATTATTAATTGGCTGAATGAATAAACTAAAACAGTAATTTTAAAATATTAATATAAATTCTAATGAAAGGGGTGTATAAATGTATAGATTAAATCAAAATGAAACTCCATTATTCGATGCTCTAATGGAGTATGTAGATAGAGATACCTTACCTTTTCATGTACCTGGTCATAAAAAGGGAATAGGCGCCGATGAACAATTCAAAAAATTTATGGGCGATAACCCTTTTAAAATTGATGTTACAGTTTTTAAACTTGTTGACAGTTTTCACCATCCCACTGGAGTTATTAAAAAGGCACAGGAGCTCGCAGCTGATGCTTATGGTGCTGATGCTTCATTTTTCTCTGTTAATGGGACTTCTGGTGCTATTCAAGCTATGATTATGTCTGTAGTTGGATCCAGTGACAAAATAATTGTTCCAAGAAATGTTCATAAATCCATAACTGGTGGTATCATTTTGTCAGGTGCTATACCAGTTTATATGCAACCAGAACTAGATAAAAAAATAGGTGTTGCCCATGGGGTTTCTCCAGAAACTGTTGAAGAAACATTAAAGAATAATCCTGATGCAAAAGCAGTACTTATAATTAATCCCACATACTATGGTGTCTCCACAGATATAGAAAAAATTGCTGGCATAGTTCATGAATATGATATTCCTTTAATAGTTGATGAGGCTCATGGTCCCCACCTTAATTTTAATAGTAGATTACCAATGTCCGCTATGGAAGCTGGTGCAGATATCTGTGCTCAAAGCACACACAAAATAATAGGTTCATTAACTCAAAGTTCAATGCTACAGGTTAATTCAAAACGTGTTAACCCTTCAAGGGTTAAACAGCTAATAAACTTACTGCACACTACCTCTCCATCATACATACTAATGGCATCCTTAGATTGTGCAAGAAGACAAATTGCATTACACGGTCAAGAGTTGTTAGAAAAAACTATAGATTTATGTAATTATGTAAGAAGTGAAGTAAATAAAATACCAGGATTATATTGCTTCGGTGAAGAGGTTTTAAATGGTTTTGGTGCCTATGCATTTGATCCAACTAAAATTACAATAACTTGTAGAGATTTAGGTATAACGGGTTATGATTTAGATATGATCCTTTCTAATAAGTATCATATTCAAATGGAGTTATCTGACCTCTACAACATATTAGCAGTTGGTTCTTTTGGAGACACAAGAGATGGAATGGATAAATTACTAAAGGCTCTAGAAGAAATAAGTAGCGAATACTATGGTAAAGGATCAAAGAAAACAGATTTTATTGATATTCCTAGTATTCCTGAGCAGGTTCAAATTCCTCGTGAGGCTTTTAACAGTGTAAATACTGCTGTAGAGATTAAGAAAAGTGTTGGTATGATAAGTGGTGAATTTTTAATGGCCTACCCACCAGGCATTCCGGTATTATGCCCAGGTGAGAGAATAACTCAAGAAATTGTAGATTATGTTGAAAAATTAAAAAACACTGGATTGTATGTACAAGGAACCGAAGATCCTGAAGTTGAATATATAAAGGTTGTTCGTGAAGAAGACGCTGTGCATATAACTGTTGACTAGAAGTAAAAAGAACTCCAATTTGGAGTTCTTTTTACTTCTGTTTAATTTTACTCTATTATCAATATTTCCTTTTTCAATAGTTTCTAAGTATTTAAACTTTAGATGCTAGTGAGTATAATGCCATTTATATTTCCCCCATTAATAAGGATTCTAATTTTTCTAGATTTTCTTCTGTAAAAACTATTATTCCCTTTGACAATAATAGCTCCGCAGTAACTCCGTTACCATTTCTCTTAGTTCCACTAAAAGTCCCATCATATATTTGAGAAACTCCACAAGAAGGACTTCGCGCCTTTAGAATAGCTATGGTAGCCCCAACTGCCTCTGCTATTTTAAGAGATTCATAAGCACCTTTTAAAAACTTTGAGGTTAAATCGTCATTTTTAAATCCAAGAATTCTAGCATTACCCTCTATTACATCAAATCCATTCCCATTTGTAATTTCTTGCGGATCCCTAGGAGTCTCTTGCCCTCCAAGTTGTTCTGGGCAAATAGGAAGAGCTTTTCCCTCTTTTACTAGTTTAAGAATACGTACATCTAGATTATTTCCGCCATCATATTTACAGTTAATACCACACAAACAAGCACTTACAATAATCATGTCATAACCACCCTTTATTAAAATCTTATCTACTTCAGTTCTGCTATAGTAACTCCACTACCACCTTCACCATAGTTTCCTAATCTATACGTACTAACATGACTATGTCTTTTTAACATGTCTGTAATAGTTTTTCTTAAAACTCCTGTACCCTTACCATGAATAATTGTTACTTCTTTAAGACCACCCAAACAAGCTTCATCTAAATACTTATCAACAGTATAAATAGCCTCCTGAGAATCCATGCCTCGTAAATCTACAGATGTTGATACACTTCTTGTGTTTAGCTTAAGCTCTCTCTTAATTATCTTTGCCTTTTTCTTATCTTCATCAGTAAGCTTTGATTTGCGCAGATCATCTAATTTAACATTTATCTTCATAATACCAGCTTGAACCTGAAGTTCACCTTTCTTATCAGGTTTCGAAATTACAATAACCTTTTGGTCAAGAGATGGTAAATATACCTTTTCACCTTGTTTTACACTTTTTAGTTTTTCGCCAAGTTCATCATTGCTTTTTTCTACATGTCTTTCTAATGTTTCAAGCTTGTTTTTAATTTTTGTCCTTTCCTCTTCAAGTTTTTGTCTTGCTTCAGAAGAATACCCCAAATTTTCTAACTGCCTCATATTTTTAAGAATGACATCAGATTCTTCCTTTGCATTCTTTATTAATCTCTTTGCTTCCCTTTGGGCTTCATACATTGCATTTTCTCTTATGTTATCAAGTTTATGCAACTTTACTTGATATTTATCTTTTAACGTGCTTGCTTGTAATTTCAAACTTTCTGCAAGTCTTGCGTCTTCTTCTGCTTTTATACTTTTTTCTTGCAAAGTTTGAACTAATTCTTCAAATTCTAAAGTATCTTTAGAAATATTTTCTCTTGCACTTTTTATAATATAATCTGGGAGACCTAATCTCTTAGATATTTCAAAAGCATTTGATTTTCCTGGCACTCCTATTATTAATCTGTAGGTTGGACTTAATGTATCTACATTAAATTCTACAGATGCATTTTCTACGCCTGTGGTTTTTAAAGCATATCCTTTTAATTCACTATAATGCGTTGTTGCAACTACTTTCGTGCCTCTTGCTCTTAGATTCTCAAGTATCGAAACAGCAAGCGCTGCTCCCTCTGTAGGATCTGTTCCAGCTCCCAATTCATCAAATAGAGCCAATGTTTTTTTATCTGCTATATCAATAATGTTTACTATATTCGTCATGTGAGATGAAAAAGTAGATAAACTTTGTTCTATACTTTGTTCATCACCTATGTCTGCAAAAATTTCATTGAAGAAACTTACTATTGAACCTTCACTTGCTGGAATTAAAATTCCACTCATAGCCATTATTTCAATTAACCCTACAGTTTTTAATGTTACTGTTTTACCTCCAGTATTGGGTCCTGTTATTACCAAAGATGTAAAATATTTTCCTAAATAAATGTTACTTGGCACTACTACTTTAGGATCTATCAATGGATGTCTTGCTTGAACTATATCTATTTCTCCTTCTTCGTTAACACTCGGGATAATAGCATTAATGTCTATTGCATACATCGCCTTTGCAAATATAAAATCTAATTCCCATACTATATCTGCATTGTTTTGAACAATATTTATATTTTCATATATTTGGTATGATAATTCTCTTAAAATTCTTTCAACCTCAGCTTTTTCTTTTAACATAATTTCCTTTATATCATTATTTAAATTAACAAGACTCATTGGCTCAATGAACAATGTAGATCCAGAAGAACTCTGATCATGCACAATACCTGGAACGCTACCTTTATGTTCTACCTTAACTGGAATTACATATCTATCTCCCCGTATTGTATATAAACTTTCTTGAAGATATTTTGCATTAGATCTAACTAGAGAAATTACTCTCTCTTTTACAGATGCATTTTTCTCTTTTAAAGATTTTCTTAAACTAAAAAGTAAACTACTAGCCCTATCAGAAATTTCTTCATCGCTTATAATAGCTATAAAAATTTCATCCTCTAATTTTTTAATTGGAACAATTCCAATACATATATCATTAAGTACTCTAAAAGTATTGTCCTCTTCATTATTGCCAACATAATTTTTAAATAATCTAGCACATTTAAGCATCTGTGCTATTCGCAAAAGCTGCATTGGCATAAGTGAAGCTCCTTTAGATGCTCGAATTATTGCATCTCGAACATCGTATATACCTTCAAAAGGTGCGCCTCCTTTTTTTGATAAAAGAAGTAATGCCTCATTGGTTTCCTGCAAATGCTCTCTAACTTCATAAATATTAGTATAAGGCTGTAAACTATCAATAATATCCTTACCTGCCATAGTTTTTGCGTGTTTCTTAATTTTATCTTTGATTTTATAATATTCTAAAACCCTTAATGATTTTTTATTCACAATTACACCGTCTTTCTTATGTTAATAAACTTAATTGTATATTCCTATTTATTCTACTCCTCTTTTATAGTGCCCTCTAGTATAATTCTTAAAATCCCCTTGCCAGTTTTTATTAATATAATTTTGGAGGACTTCAATAGTTTCTTTATAATTTTCATGAATAAAATCCAATCTAAAAGATACTATTCCATTTTTTTCTATCTCTTCCATGTTAGATATCAAATTAACAGGTACATTATTATAAATATAGCTTCTGCAATATTTGTCGGTATTAATACTAAATTCCACATCTTTTCTATCCTTAAGAATATAAGATCCTTTAGTACAATTCTGTGAGCAAGCTTTATTTTCACTCTTGTTACCAAAAACACTACCTATAGCACAATATTCACTAACCATAAGTTCATATTTCCCATAAACCATGATTTGAAGTGGAAGTGAACTTTTATATGATATCTTTTTTATTTCTGCTGCGTTTAATTCAGCACTAATACAAGTTCCCACAAGAAAGCTTTTATAAAAATCACTTGCATAGTTGTTAAAAATGTTTAATTTATAGTCTCCAATAATGCTTGTTTTTTTATTGAATCTACTAATTATCCCTAAATTAGCAGTAATAATACCTTTTATATTCCCCAAATTACTTTCTATAAATTCACATATACTTTTAAATTCGCCCTTAATAATATTGGGAATCTTAAGATAAGTATTTATACCACTTTTGTCTAAATTAATATTACACCCTCGCATAAAAGGATTAATAGCAATATTATTAAAACCCATTTCTATTACAGCCTTTAATTGCTCATTACTTGAAACAACTATAATAGTCTTAGGCATTATGTTATCTATATTCTCATTTGATTTTATTTCTTCCTTATTAACTTGTATATTAAGTCCTTTATTGTAATTAATCTGAGTACTATGTTTCTCTCTTTTATACTTTCCTATTATATGATTTTGAACAGATTCTATTAGCTCCCGCCTTACTAAATTTAATGATGACATTGACATAAACCCTTCATCAAAGCTTTTAAAAATCACTTCATTTATTACAAAAGGCGTATCACCTGTTTTAGATACATTTTTTATTAAACGTTGTGTATCTAGTGGTTTATTTATTGCTTTTTGAACAAGATCACCATTAGCAGTAAATATTTTTCCAAGGTAGCTCGTGCTTATTTTTAGAGGCTTATTTATACTAAATTCTATTGAAAGATCTATTTGTATCTTTCTTTTAAATTTATCACTATAGCTCTGTGCTAGTTCATCCATTAAATGTGCATCCGAGATTTTATATAATAACTCTCCAGCTTTATATTTAGTTGGTTTTAATAAAACTCTATCACCTTTTAGCGCTGAATCTACTTCTATTCCATTTTTTATAATCTTTTCTAAAATAAATCCATTGTCACCAAACATTATACCGTCTTTTAAAGCAATATTTTCAGAAAGTGTTATTAGTAAATCATTAGATCCACTGCCAATTAGAATTCCAGAATTTTTAGGAACTTTATAAGCCATCATATCTTTTCCCGTATTACCATATAAATAAGCCTTTGAAAATCCTTCTCTGTTAAATAATTGTGTCAAAACTTTTTTATCTTTATCCGATTTTTGTATTTTATTATTATATAAATTATCTAGTGCTCGTCTATATATTTCCACTGTGCCTGATACATATTCTGCTCTTTTCATTCTTCCCTCAATTTTAAGTGAAGATGTTCCACTTGCAACTATGTCTTTTAAATTATCTAATGTACAAATATCTTTTGGACTTAATAAGTATGCTTTATGTTCTTTGTTATTGCTTTTATCTATTAATGTGTAAGGTAATCTACAAGGTTGAGCACACCTACCCCTATTTCCACTCCTACCACCAATAATACTACTCATAAGACACTGCCCTGAATAGCATATGCACAATGCTCCATGAACAAAAACTTCTGTTTCAACTTTTAATACATTAGATATGTAGTTAATTTCTTTTAAACTGAGCTCTCTTGACAGAACTATCCTTTTAAATCCAATTTGTTTTAGAAATAATGCAGCTTCACCATTATGAATTGTCATTTGTGTTGATGCGTGGAGTTCAAAATCAGGAAAATTATTTCTTATCAAATATATTAATCCTGTATCTTGAAGTAATAAAGCATCTACCCCAATGCTATATAAAAATCCCACATACTCCATAATTTCTTTTATTTCATTGTCCTTTACTAATGTATTTAAAGTGACATAAACACGAACACCATAAATATGACAATAATCTACTGCAAGTATTATGTTTTCATCATCAAAATTAAAAGCATACGCCCTTGCCGAAAATTTACTTCCTCCTATATAAATTGCATCTGCCTTCATTTGTACTGCTGCGTATACACTTTCCATACTACCAGCAGGAGCTAATAACTCGATCTTTTTCATTTGCATCTCTCCTAATATGTCTTCTAATTCTTATTATACAATAAATGTTGAAATAATTTAAGAGATTAAAAAATATTACATTAATATAACACAGTTTCTAAACTTTTTTTAATAATTCTATCCAAAAATTACATTTATTACTAGTTTTGAAGTTACATACGAATAGACACAATAAATATAATCGAATATAATAAAAAAAGAATAGTTACTTACTAACTATTATTTAAAAAACCTGTTTTTAAATTTAGATATGGAGATATAAATATGACAATAAAAAATAGTATTAGAAATATATAGAAGCCGTTTTAAAAGAAAGGTTTAATTTAGAGGTTACCTTTGGTATGCCTTCTGTTATCTACAAAGAAACTCCAACTGCTAGTGTATATGGTGAATCACGGTATACAATGCCCAAACCTTGCTGGGCTATAGTCAAATTTTTAATTGAACCACTACCAAAAGGGACAGGACTTATTTATAAATCTACTGTAAGAACTGAAGATGTTAAAATAAAGTATCAAAGAGAAATAGAAGATAATATAGATAAAATTTTAAGTCAAGGAATCTATGGATGGCAAATAACAGATTTAAAGATAACTTTTATTAAAGGTGAAGACCATGTTATGCATTCCCGTTCTGGTGACTTCGCTACTTCCGCCGCTATTGGCATCATGAGAGGCCTAAATGAAATAGGCACTACATTGTTGGAACCCATAATTAAGTTTAGGATTACAGTACCTGAAACTATAGGTGGAAGGGTTTTAAATGATATTATAAAAATGCGTGGAAGTTTTATTACTCCATTTATACACAATGGTATTTTACTATAGAAGGGAAAATACCTGTATCCACCTCACTTGAATATCCAGTGGACTTAGGAAAGATATCTTCTGGAAAAGGTATCATGACCACTCACTTTTACGGTTTTGAGCCCTGCTCTATAGAAACTGGGTCCACAAGGGAAAGAATTGGTGTCAACCCTTTGGATAGAGCTAAATATATACTTTCTGTTAGGAATGTATTATAAAAGATTATATATTAGATGGTATTAAAGTTTTTACTTATATTATGTATCAAAATTATATATTGCACAGAATGCATTTAAGCAACCTTAGCAATATATAATTTTCGTTATAGAATTATCCAAAAAATTTTCAACTAAGAATTTCTAAATAAGTTTTATGCAAATCATTTATTAATTTTTCCCATTTGTAATTTTCATTTACATGATTTTTAAGAATACTATCCTTACGTTTTTCAAATCCTTTTTTTACTGCATCTTCGATACTATCATTATTATATGGGTCACAAAATAAAGCCATATTCTTAAAATATTCTTTTGCACACCCCTCATTGGATGATACTACATTGCAGCCACTTGCTGCTGCCTCAAGTGAAGATAATCCTGGCATTGCTACAAAACTTGGATTTACATGAACCTGTGCAAATCTATATGCATTGTATACATTATAGTTATCCACAAAACCTAAATATACTACATTTGAAAAGCTAGTACATTGTTTAAGATATTCGTTGTCATCTACACTTCCTATTAGAACTAACTGCTTTCCTAGTTTTGCACATATACTGCATAAAGCAAGTTGATTTTTGCTCTCACATATTCTTCCAACACATAAGGCGTAATTGTTTAAATTGTATCGCTCTGTAAAATTATATAAAGGTATATCTTCATCTTCAACTTCTACACCATTATAGATAACAGTGCATTTGGTCTCAACATTAAATTCATTTTGAATAAGCTCTTTTTCTAATTCACTATTACATATTATAATCTTACTCTTTTTTAATATTTCCTCTTTATAACTACTGCATTTTTCATATAGTTTCATATTTTCAATTTTATTATTTATCATATGATATTTTTTCATATCCCAGTGCATAGGCGATATTACAATGTTGTTTTTGTAAAAATGAGCAATTTTGTAATATCTGTATATTTCCCCAGCATTATCAATATTAAACAAATGCACTATATCATAATCTTTATAATCATATATACCACCATTATTTATATCTACTGTTACCCCTAATTTACGTAAATATTCAGCTGTCTTAATTACCTTAATAGAATCCGCTGCAAAATTTCTATAATAATCTTGTCGAACACACAATAAAACTTTCATTAAGCATTTCCCCCTATAGGCTTACTAGTTTCACTATATAACATTTTTTAACCATTTAGGCAAACATACTCAGTATGTTAACTTTATTCTCTCTACTTTTATTTATATACTATTAGTTTATGCTGTAAATGTTTCTACATAATTAAGTAAAGTTCATTATTAAATTTATATATGATTGATAGGACTCGCTTATAACTAAATTAAATATTCAATATGTTAATATAATTAAGTATCAAATATATGGTTCTGATATAATAAAAGCACCTATAACATATATAGCTGCTTTATCATAATATCTAATTCTTGCTTTTTCATAAGTTAGTTAACAATATCTTAATTTTGGTATGTTCTTACTGCAATAGTAGTTCTTTCTACACACACATCAAAAACTCCTTGGGTAATATATCCATAATTTTTATGTTATTTTACTATTCTATTTTTGATATTTTTTTCTTTCTGTTTCATAAAGATTATTACCTTCACTATCTATTACAACAACAGCCGGAAAATCTACTACAGTTAGTTTTCTAACGGCTTCTGGGCCCAAATCTTCAAACGCAATAATTTCACATTTTTTTATTGATTTAGAAATAAGAGCTCCAGCTCCTCCTATTGCAGCAAAATAAATAGCGCCATTTTTCTTCATTGAATCTACTACTATTTTGCTTCTAAGCCCTTTTCCAATCATTCCAGTAAGACCTAATTCAAGAAGTGGAACAGTCAAATCATCCATTCTATAACTAGTAGTTGGACCAGCAGATCCTATTACATTTCCTGGTTTAGTTGGAGAGGGTCCTACATAATATATAATAGCATCTTTTGGATTGAAAGGTAGTTTTTCACTATTATTAATTGCATCTACTAACCTCTGATGAGCTGCATCTCTTCCTGTATACATAGTTCCTGATATTAAGACACTATCTCCTGATTTTAATTTTTTTAACTTCTCTTGTGTTAACGGAGTAGTTATATGCTTAATTTCCATTATTACCACTCCCTATATTATTGTCATTGCATGTCTTGCCACATGACAGTTAATATTTACTGCCACTGGTAATCCAGCAATATGTGTTGCAAAAGCTTCCACATTAACGGCAAGAGCTGTAGTGTTCCCACCTAGTCCTTGAGGTCCTATTCCTAATGCATTAATTTTCTCTAGTAAAGTTAACTCAATTTCTTTTAGATGCTCTGCTTTATTATGACTACCAATATCTCTTGTTAATGCTTTCTTAGCAAGATACATTGCTTTATCTGATGTACCTCCAATTCCAACACCTACAACGATAGGTGGGCATGGATTTGGACCTGCAAGTGAAACTGCTTCTACAACAAAATCAAATACACCAGCTAACCCATCTGATGGTTTAAGCATTTTTAATCTACTCATATTCTCACTACCAAAACCTTTTGGAGCTAATGTTACTTTGACTTTATCACCTGGAACAATATCATAATAGATTACAGCAGGAGTATTATCTCCTGTGTTTTTTCGTTTTAAAGGATCTCCAACAACAGATTTTCTTAAATATCCTTCTTTATATCCACGTCGTACTCCTTCGTTAATAGCATCTGTAATATTTCCACCTATTAACTGTACTTCTTGGCCTACCTCTACAAATACTACAGCCATACCTGTGTCCTGACAAATTGGGACTTGGTCATTTTTCGCAATTTCAGCATTTTTAAGCAAATTACTTATTATATCTCTTCCTACAGGGGATGTTTCTTCCTTTTCAGCTTTATGAAAGGCGCTTAATACGTCTTCTCCAACATAAAAATTAGTCTTAATACTCATGTCTTTTAAAGCATTTTCAATTTCTTTTACATCAACTTTACGCATGAATCAACAACTCCTTCCATTTTTTTAATTTTCCAAGCAATGGTCTATTTTCTTCAAGACTCATATGATATTTTTTAACATGGTCAAGACTAAGTTCTTTCACATTAACATTTTTGCGATTTTTACCTGCATATGATCCTGCTCTACGTCCAAAAGCAATAATATCTAAAATCTAAGATTGCAATTTCCAAACATATTCACCTAACTTATTAATATATCCTATTCTTTTGCCAACCTCAACTCTTGCAATTCCATCAACAAATCCATACGCCTCTTCAAAATTAGGCTCTATAATTATTTTACCTGTACTATCTATGTAACCCCACTTTTCTCCTATTTGAACAGCTATTAACCCCTCGCTCATAATATCTATTTCTTCAAATTTTGCTGATATTGTATTACTCCCATTTTTATCAATGCAACCGTATTTTTCATTTTCACAAATTACTGCTGTACCATTATAAAAATTATCTGCCCATTGAAATTTAGGTTTTATAATTATTTCTCCACTAAGATTTATAAATCCATATTTTTCTCTCATTTCAATTGGCGCTAATCCCTCACTAAACTCTCCACATACAGCATATTTAAGTGGTATAATCGTTTTTCCCTTATTGTCTATATAACCATATTTACCATTAGCACATACAGATGCCATTCCACTATTAAATTCATATGCATAGTCATAAATTGCATCTATTATAATCTTGCCATTTTTATCTATATAAGCTATTTTACCACCTATTTGTACTGCCGCTAATCCTTCACTAAAATCGTTAGCATCTAAAAAGTTTGGCTTTACTACCTCTGTACCTTGTCTATCAATATACCCCCACATGTAACCTTTCTTAACTGATGCTCTTCCTTCAATAAAGGAATTAGCCTCTTCATATTTGGGTTCAACTATAAGGTCCCCATTTAAATTAATATATCCTTTTTTACCATCTAACTTTATTACAGCAAAACCTTCATTAAACTGCTTAACTTCATCATATTTAGGCTCTATAATAAATTCTCCATCTTTATTAATAAATCCACATTTTTCATCTATACTAACTATTGCTAATTCTCCTTCAAATTCCTGTGCATCATTAAATTTGCATTCAATAACTACATTTCCTTTATTATCTATATAACCATATCTCTTTTTATATTTAACAGGATACAAATTTTTCTCATTGTTCATAGTTAAAACTTCCCTTCTATTTTGATCATCATCTGAGATACTGTAGCATTAACGCCTTCAAAATGATATTAATACATTTGATTTTAATTAGTTACATTTTCCCCACTTACAAGTAAATAATTTCTTTGGAGGTGTCGTTAAAAACCTCAGTAACTAATATTATACACTTGTTACATATGATATTATTATACGCTGAGATAATTTAAATAAAAGTAATTTTAAAATGCTGCTTTTAATAGAAATTTATATATATTACTATAAAATAATGCTTACAGGACAATGATCTGATCCTACAACCTCATTTAAAATAGACGCTTCTTTTAATTCGCTTATTAAATTCTCAGTTACAAAAAAATAATCAAGTCTCCAACCAACATTCTTTTCCCTAGCTTTAAATCTGTAACTCCACCAAGAATATTTCACTTCTTCCTCGTGAAGATATCTAAATGTATCAACATAACCATAAGATATGAATTTATCCATCCAAGCCCTTTCTATAGGTAAAAAGCCTGAATATTTTTCGTTAGCTTTTGGATTTTTAATATCAATTTCATTATGTGCTGTATTGTAATCTCCACAAATGATTAACTTTTTTCCTTTTTTTCTCAATGTCTCACAATAGTTGAGTAATGCATCATAAAATTCCATTTTATAATTTAATCGATTATCATCTTTCTGACCATTAGGGAA
Organism: Clostridium psychrophilum; assembly: GCF_018861705.1. Taxonomy (GTDB): domain Bacteria; phylum Bacillota; class Clostridia; order Clostridiales; family Clostridiaceae; genus Clostridium_AD; species Clostridium_AD psychrophilum. The sequence continues at coordinate 19,649 of NZ_JAHLEC010000022.1, forward strand.
ATATATATTAAAAACAGTACAATTTTCGAATTCTGTTATTAATATCCTACCTTCGCTATCAAATTTTTCAATTCCAATTCCATAAGTCACAGATATTGGTTTTTGCTTTGTATATGTAGCTACACCACTATAACCCTTCTTTTGCGCACAAGAAAAATACGAGTAATAACCTTTTATGTTTTTAAGCTCTTCACTTATTTGATTTTCTTGTATTTTTGTTTCTTGTATACATAAAATTTCAGGTTGATCAACAATTATCCATTCAATAAACCCCTTGTTTTTTATAGCTCTTATGCCATTAACGTTCCATGAATAAATTTTCACAAAAACACCTTCCTTATATTGCTATTTTATAATACTATATTTATTCTTTGCTATTTACTAATAAAAATTCAGTATGTAAATATCTTAATATTAATATATCATATTTTCAATAATATAAAACTTCAATAATGAATAATTATTCATTATTTGCAGGAAATCATTTTTTAAAAATATATTGTTATTATCACCCTTATGTTTAAATCGGAATACTATTATAATGTAAGGAGGCGTTGTAAATGAATTATAAAGAAAAACACACTGGAAACAAAGAAAAATTTTACTTTTATTTAAAGGATGTAATCATAAAATTATTTAAAGACAAGCTCAAAATAGACGGAAAACACATTTTAATACCAGATAATGAGGACTTAAATTATGAAGTCGAATTTAATGGTAATAAAAATGATGGTAATTTTACAATTAAAGTTAATTGGGGACAAAATTCTAAACAAGCTCAGATATTAGAGGATAAGCCTAAGCAAGTAGAGAAAATCAATGATAGCTCTAGCCAATATGAAGAATTCGAAGAAAAATCTAAACTAGCTGAAAATTTCAAAGAAAATTTTAAAGAAAATACTAATATAAACTCCGATGGTATGGAAATAACCACCAATGTAGACTTTGACTACGAACCATTTGAGTTTTAGTAAATTTTAAATAAATCCTGAGGATGCATTATAAAATACTACAATATACATTTCACAATTAATTTTGCAAAACTTTTCTTTTCCTCTCTACCTATTAATGCTCCTCAGGCATTTGTATATAACTATAAATTTGAGAACTTAAAAAATTACCTTTGTCATCAAGATTTTACTGCTAGTAGTCTCCTTCTTACCGTTTCAAAAGAAATATCTATTAACCATATATAAAGCATATACCGTGTTGTGGTATAATTAGCATACACAATATTTCATAACAAATATGTTAAAATTAAGAGGTAATAAATGAAATTTAATAGAATTGCAAAAGTTTTTGGTTATATGTACCAATTACATCGTAGAAACTTTAAGTTGTACTTTAAACACATACATGATCCATTACATGAACCAGTAGTAACAAACTCTATTCACTGGGTAGGACACGCTACTGTAGTTATCAATTTGAATGATAAAATTATAGTAACCGACCCTGTAACAAGTAAAAATCTTGGTCAAATAAAAAGGTTAGTCAAACCATCTTTAAACCTTTCCAAAATTAATATTGATTATATACTTCTATCCCATGGCCATATGGATCATATGAATTACTCGACTCTTAGAAAAATTAATAAAGATGCTATAGTTATCGCACCTGAAAATCTAATATTTTCTTTAAAAATCTTAGGGTTTAAAAATATAATTATATTAACACATAATCAAATATATAATGATAATTACATAAAAATAAAAGCTTTAGAAGCTAACCATGATGGAAAACGTTATCCTTGGGAAGCTAGTGCTGAGAGTAACTCCTATGTAATTGAAAGATGTTCAAGAAAAGTTTTTTTTGCTGGGGATACCGCCTATACTGATGAATATAGAGATTTAATAGCTGATGTTGCTATTATGCCCGTAGGTTGCTATAAACCAGATGAATTTCAAAATTTGCATTGCTCACCTGAGCAAAGCTTTAAAATGTTTAAAATGATGAACGCTAAAATTATGATTCCAATTCATTATAAAACGTATATTTTAGCTCAAGATGATGATGAGGTTACTAATCAAACTTTAAAAAAAATAAACGATGGTAGTATTAAGATTATTGATATTGGACAAACTGTAAAATTAGAAAATTCCAAATGAAATTAAAAAATAGACACAGAATCTCTTAAAGATTCTAGTGTCTGTTTTTTTAGATAAATAAATCTTCAATGTCATTTTGGCTCATCTGAGAAAGCAGTAATTCTGCTCCCGTTTTATTGTTGATTACGCTTTTTGAAATTTGTTTTTTCTTTTCTTGCAATTTAAATATCTTTTCTTCTATAGTCCCTCTTGCAATCAATTTTATTACTTCTACCGTTTTCTTCTGACCAATTCTATGAGCTCTATCTGTTGCTTGGTCTTCTACGGCTGGATTCCACCAAGGATCAAAATGTATTACCATATCTGCACCAGTAAGATTTATGCCAGTTCCACCCGCTTTAAGAGAAATTAAAAATACCTGCGAATCACCTGCATTAAAAGTTTTAACCATTTCTACCCTCTTTTCTGCCTTTGTTGAACCATCAAGATACATATACTTTATCACCTTGTTTTCTAATCTAACTGAAATATTTTTTAAAACCCTTGTGAACTGAGAAAATATTAATATTCTGTGGCCTTGCTCTAAACTATTCTCCAAGATTTCATCTAAAGCATCCATTTTGCCACTACCTCCATTATAATTTTCTATGAAAGTTGAAGGGTCACAACATATCTGTCTTAACCTTGTTAATATTGATAATACTTTAAACTTACTTTTATTAAATCCCTTTTCCTTAATATCATCTTTAAGTTCACCTTTTGCATCACTTAAATAAGCTAGATATACCTTCTTCTGCTGCTCAGTCATTTCTACTGAGATCCTATGTTCAATTTTAGGAGGTAAATCTTTTGCAACCTGAAGTTTAGTCCGCCTAAGTATAAATGGTTTAACATGATTATTTAGTTCCTCAAGTGCCTCCTTGCTTTTATTTTTCACTATAGGGACTTCATATTTTTTTAAAAAAGCACTATGATTTAACATATAACCTGGCATTATGAAGTCAAAGATTGACCAAAGCTCTGTAAGCGAATTTTCAATAGGGGTTCCTGTAAGTGCAAATTTACATTGGGCATGTATTTTTTTTACAGAGTGTGCACTTAATGAATTAAAATTTTTAATAAACTGTGCCTCATCTAAAAAGCAGTATCTAAATTTTATGTTTTCATAATCCTCAAGGTCCCGTCTAATAAGTGCATATGTTGTAATAACTACATCACAGTCATCAATATTTTGTTTTTGTTCATTTCTTTGTCTTTTGCTCCCAGATATAACAATGCAATTTAGTGAAGGTGCAAATTTCTCTATTTCATCTTTCCAATTATATACAACTGACGTAGGACATACTACAAGTGTTGGCATTTTACCCTCATTTTCTTCTACTTCAGATTGTATAAACGCTATTGCCTGAAGTGTTTTTCCAAGCCCCATTTCATCTGCTAGAATTCCTCCAAATCCACAACTCGCAAGTGTTTTTAACCACTTAAATCCTATCTTTTGATAATCTCTCATTATGTTATCTAAAGTTTTAGGTATTATAGTTTTTAGTTCCTTTATATTCCTTACAGTATTGACCAAATCATTAAATTTTTTATTTGTTTCAACGAAATCCATCTGTTCTCTTTTTAGTTTTTCTTCTATGTATATAGCATTATATTTTGAAAGTAGAATTTTGTTTTTAGAAATATCACTGTCTTTTATATTTAGATACCCTATCATTTGAGCAACCTTTAATATATTATCTGAATCTAATAATACAAAGCTTCCATTTTTAAGCCTATGATACTTTCTCTTTTCCCTTAGTGACGCAAATATATCTTTAAGTTCAGTATTATTTACCCCATCAATACTAAAGCTAAACTCTAGAAAATTGTTTTTATTAAGAGTTATATTTGATTTATATCCAGTGTTTCCATGCACCTTGATTTTTTTAAATTCTTCAGAATAGTATACCTCTGCAACATTTTGTAGTTTTACTAATCCTGATACTAAAAATTTTAGAAGTTTATCCTCGTCTTTCATCTCAAATTTCTTGCCTACGCGAGTAAAACCAAAATCATAAAATTGATTTATAATGCTCATTTCCTTTTCCATGTCTCTTATAAGTGTTCTATTTTCTTCTATTTTGTTTTCACTAACGTTAAAAGGATTTATCTCAATATCCCCATACTTAAATGTTATACTTACTTCTACATTTTTGGATTTTTTTTCAAAATAAATAAGTGCTTTGAGCTCTTTTATATAGAATTCTTTTTCAATTGACATGTCTATATCAACCTTACCACTTATCTTATTTAAAGTTGGAATCACAAATGAAGCTACATCATTTTTTTCTTCTTCATAAAATTCTATGCTGTTATGATTTTCTTCTTTAAATCTATTATAAAATGGCAAATACCCGTCTCTTTGTTTAATTGGTGGCTCATATATTTTACCTTCATAGAAAAAGAATTCACCATCACTAGTTAACGCAGTAGGCAAAAGTTTATTTTGCTTAAGTATAAATTTATCATTTTCTCTAATAATTTTAAATTCTAAAGGTATAGACTCCCTTAATATATGTACATTATTAAACGTTTCACCATCCATTACCACTGTTAAGTCCCTAGTGTATAAACATTTAAATAACCTTTTTATCATGCTATCTGTAAAGAAAGCTTTTTTACCAGACAAAAACTTTATAGTATTACCCCTATATTTATCGACAGAACTTGCCACTGCTTGTAATTCACTTACTTCATTAAAAAGCTCTATAATATTTAAATCTTCTTTTTGAAAACAATGCAAATAAGGATTGTATGTGAACTTCTTACCAAATTCCATAGTTTGATAACTTTTATTATAGCAAACAAAGAATTCTTTTATGTTTTTAACCACATATAACTTATCCTCACCAACTTTAAGACCCACAAAAGGTTTGCTATTATAAACATTAGACTCACATTCATATTTTATTTCTATATTTAAATATAATTTTGTCCTCGGTTCATCACTTATATTTTTAGATATTTGTTTAATTAGGTTATTTGTTTTATCCATTTTTTTGGTTTTAAGTATCTGTTCCTTTTCATGAACATATTTTAACAATGTAGCAACTACATGTTCGCACATGTTTGTTTGTCCATAATAACTGTAATAGGCATTACAATCACAATGATATGTTATAAAATTATCAACATTGTTAAAACTCGCATCTACTTTATACTGAGTAAACTTTGAAGACTCTACTTTTGAACTTATCTTTGTTTCTATAAGGTCTCCTGCTTCTTGAATATCTATATCCATATGTTTAACCTTATTACTTTGATATTCTTCATGTCCTCTCTTATAGGTTCCTGATTCACTATCTTTTTCTATAATCTTTTCATCAATATCAATCAAAATTTCACCCACCTAAAATTTTTTAAGTTTTATTTTTCTACATTAGTGTGCTTAATATTACTATTTATATTATGTAATACATAAAAATTGCGGTTTGTTTGCAAATAAACACTCAACATAAACAATATAATTATTAATACAAATTTAAAGAAAGTATTCACCCTATAAAATGTAACACATTTTATTATTTAATATAAAAAGGTAATCCCAGCAAAATAAATTTTATGCTGGGATTACCTATATACGTTATTATACTTATTATCATTTTATATGTAATGAAAAATATTGGCTAGGATGGCAGGATTCGAACCTGCGAATGCCAGAGTCAGAGTCTAGTGCCTTACCGCTTGGCTACACCCCAATACAATTTAATGGTGACTCCTAGGGGAATCGAACCCCTGAATCCACCGTGAGAGGGTGGCGTCTTAACCTCTTGACCAAGGAGTCGTACTTAGTATTAACACTACGAAATATAGTATAACTCTTAATATAGTATAAGTCAAATTTTTTTAGAAAATAGTGTATTAATTATTATAACTTGGAATTATAACAATGAATTAGGTATGTTTAAATCATATCAAACACCCATTTTTATATTCTCACTAGTATTTCATTTATATTTTTGCTGACCTTTACTCTTTCATCATAAACCCAATCTACATCAAATTCTAATTTGAATCTTTTAGAGAATGAATAATAGATATTTATTTTTTGATAATATGTTTCCAAATCGTCTAAATTGCTTTTTAAACATTCTGGTTTAAATAACCTATCTTGTTTATAAATAAATAGCTCTTCTACATAAAGCAAAAATGTATTCATTAATTCTTCTCTTGATATATCAAATGGAACTTTTAATAAATCCCATTGAACTTCTTGCTTTAGTTTATAATTCTTTATTCTGTCTAAAATTAATATATAATCACTAATATCCATCTTAGTATAATAATCTAATTTCTCTTCTCTAGTACTCCATAAAACTAGTTTTTCAATTAACGGTAACCCTTTAATTTTCACTATCGCATCTGATGGTCCAATAACTGCTTTCTTTATTTCTTCATCTTGAACTTCTAATCTAGATTTAATGAAATTTTGAGTATTTCCAGCGCTAGCTACATACCCTACATCATAGATACCTCGCCTGCCTGCACGTCCACCAACCTGTTTTACTTCTTGTGATGTTAGTTCACGCACTTCTTCACCGTCAAACTTTTTTATACTCATAAAAACAATTCTTCTAATAGGTAAATTAACTCCCATGCCGATTGCATCAGTAGTTACTAAAACTTTCGCCACCTTATTGGTAAATTGTTCGTATTGCATTTTTCTAACTTCTGGTGGTAGATCACCGTATATTATGCTAGTTTTAATACCTATACTAGAATACCTTTCTGCTATTTCCAATACTCTCTTTTTAGAAAACACTACAATTGCATCGCCCACTCGAATATCCTTATAATTAAAATCTATATTTTCAGCTTTTAAGGGAATATCTCTTGTATATTCTTTTATCTCATACTTATCCCCACAATCATTTATAATTATTTCTAGTATGTTTTTTGCATTAGCAGCTCCACATATATTAATTTCACTGCATCTTAATCCTAATAAAGCTTTACTCCATGCCATTCCCCTATGTTGGTCTTTAATCATTTGAATTTCATCAATTACAGCTATATCATAATATTCCTTTAAATTAGCCATTTCTATTGTACACGAAACATGGGTTGAACCTATCTTTAATATTTGTTCTTCTCCAGTTAATAGGTCACAAATTATTCCCTCATTATTTAATTTTTCAAAATTCTCTAAAGCAAGAATTCTTAGTGGTGATAAATATATACCTTTTTGTGCGGTTTTTAGACGTTCTACAGCATTATAAGTTTTACCGGTATTCGTATCACCTAAATGAATATATACCCTCCTATCCATATTTCTAGCTTCTGTATACTCATCCTTGGGGTTGTCAGGAAAATTTTCTTCAAACTCCTTAATAACTAATTTAGGTATATGTTGCTTTGTGAGTAATATCATGAACCCATAATTTAAAAAAGTGTTATAGTTTCCTCTTAAAACCTTATAAAACTCAAAATCAGTACCATTCCTATCGTTATAATCCTCTAGCATTCTTTTTGATATATCCTCTAATAATTCCTCGTATTTCTCATATACCTTTTCAAAATCCTTGAAACCTTCGTTTTCCATTTCTTTAATCTTTTTTAATTTTTTTCTTATGGCTGTTTCATGTTCAATAAGAGCTCCTAGCTTTGAATGATGAACTATGTCTTCAATTTGACTAATTTGACTCTTTATTTTTTTAAATTCTCTTTGGGATACATTTTTTTTCATCTAGTCTCCTCCAGTATTTAATTCTTATTATATTTTTCCACAACTTTGTATTTATAATACCTTTTTTATAATACTATAAAAAAAACATCCAACTTAATTATTCTAAGTTAGATGTTATGTTTATAATGTTTGTAAAATTTCTCTTTTTATTTCATTAAACTTAATTGATGTAATTATATCCTTAGTTCTATCTTTGGGAAGTTCAACTATAATTTCTTTTTTTATTGTTGCTGGCTTATCTGATAATACATATATTCTGTCAGACAAAAATATAGCTTCTTCAATATCATGAGTTATAAATATTATAGTGGCGTTAAGCTCTTTAATTACTTTTAAAAGCCAAGAATGCATCTTCGCCCTAGTAATTGCATCAAGTGCACCAAAAGGCTCATCTAACAACATAATATCAGAGGATGCCATATATGTTCTAAGTAAAGCAGCCCTCTGCCTCATACCTCCTGATAACTGAAATGGATATTTATATTCAAAGCCTAGAATTCCAAAAACTTTAAAATAGTTAAGAACCTGAATTCTTGCATTTTTTTTAGAAATACCCTTTATAATAAGAGGTAATGCTACATTGTCAATAATATTCTTCCAAGGAAGTAGCAAATCCTTCTGATGCATATAGCTTACCTTTTTAAGACGACTTCTGCATTCCTTTCCATCAATTATAATTTCACCAGCATCTTAATCTAAAAGACCTGATATAATATTAAAAATTGTACTTTTACCACTTCCACTAGGCCCAAGCAAACTTATAAATTCATTGTTATTTGCATAAAAAGAAACATTCTTTATTATATTCATATTTCCAAAGTTTTTCTTAATATTTACTAATCTTATTTTTTCGTTATTTGTTTGGTAAGTACTCATTAGTAAATGCCTCACTTGCTTTCATATCTTTATCTATAAGCTTTCTATCTAAAAGAAATTTAGTGTAATTGTTCCAGACAGATTCTTTCATTACTCCCCATCTTTTAGCTTCAGCTTTATATTGTGTATTCATATATTTTTGACTTTCAAGCGCAAGAGTTTTATCTGTCTCAGGTGCATTTTTCACTAAGATATTAGCACTTTCTTCGGGTTTTGCTATAGAATATTCATATCCCTTTGTGACAGCCTTCAAAAATTTTCTTGCCGTTTGAGGATCTTGTTTTAACTTATTTTCATTAGCTATTATTACTGGAGTATAATAATCTAAATCTGAATTTAACTTTCTAATGTCAATATAGTTTATGGGGATTTTTTTAAGTTTAGCTTCTATTCCTGTCCATCCGTAAAATATCCATTCGAAATCAATATTTTTTTTAGTTACAGCAAAAAAATCATCTGTTCCTGCATCGACTATTTTTAATTTTGAAAAATCAGCATTATCTTTTTGCATAAGTGCTTTTAATATAGCACCTTCAGAAGGTGAACCCCATCCACCATATGTTTTTCCTGAAAAATCTTTAGGTGACTTGATATTTTTTTCCTTAGGAGATGCAAACCCAGAAGTGTTATGTTGCATAATTGTTGCTATAGCCTTGATTGGGAGTGGCTCTTTAGCAGTTCTTGCATATGTTACATCTTCTTGATAACTTACACCAAAATCTCCTTTTCCAGCAGCAATTAAGCTTGCAGTACTTCCCTGTGCTGGCTGAATAATATTCACATCTAATCCTTCTTCTTTAAAAAAGCCCTTATCTTTTGCTACATACAATCCAGTATGATTCGTGTTTGGTATCCAATCTAAAATAACAGTAATCTTTTTCAAGGGTACTTCTTTTTTTGCATTTTCTTTTTTCACGCTGCAACCTACAAACAATGTCATAGTCATAGAAGTCGCTAATAATATTGAAATTACTTTTTTTAACATAACCTTACCTCCAACTAAAATAATAAATGCTATTTAATTTTGCTTATTGTTATTTATTGAATTTCGGGTCCAAGGAGTGAAAATATATTGTAGCAAATACAAAAGACCAAATAGTGTCATGCTTAAAATCACTATAATCACAATTACCGCAAAAACTTTATCAAGTTCATATGAATTTTTAGCTCTAATCATATATACTCCAAGCCCTTTATCTCCTCCAAGCCATTCTCCAATAACCGCTCCCATAATGCTATAGGTTGCTGCTATTCTAAGACCTGAAAATAAATTTACAGTAGATGATGGTAACTTTACCATGGTGAAAATTTGAAGTCTACTTGCCCCCATAGTCTTTAAAAGATTTACCATATCTAAGTCAGCTGATTCTAATCCATCAACCAAACTAATTACTATAGGGAAAAAACATACTAGCACTACCACAATAACTTTAGGCAATATACCAAAACCAAACCATATTATAAAAAGTGGTGCTAAGGCAATAATCGGAACGGTTTGAGAAACTACTAAAATTGGGTATATACACTTTTTAATAATCTTTACATTATCCATTAATATAGCTAACAATAATGAAAACAAAATTGATATTATAAACCCAAATAATGCTTCATATATAGTTGCGTAAATATGATTTGTAATATTGGGTAGTATATCAACTAAAGTAATAATAATGTCCTTTGGCGAAGGCAGTATATACTGAGGAACCTTCCACTTGTCTATAGCTATCTGCCATATAAAAAGAATAATCAATTGAAAAAGTATTGGTATAAACTTATTTTCTGTATTTATATACTTTTTCATTCATTGTCACGCCTTCAGCTTTATAATCGATTTTCACCATAGATATAACCCTCGCTGCTCCTTGCTCTACACAAATTTCTTGAGCTTTTGCTACAATTTTTAACAATTTATCTAATTCACCCTCCATTGTAGTTTCCATTGGACCTACCTCATATTTTACACCGCTTGCTTGGATATATTCTATAACCTTATCAACTACTGGATAGATTCTTTCCTCTGTTACAACTGGTATAACCTGAAGACTTACATTTACTACTGACACACTAATTCCCCCTAAAATTTTTTATGAAACTTTATTTAATATCTCAAAACTTATTAATAAAAACAATAAAATAAACCCTCTGCTCATAATAAAGCGAAGGGTTTTATAAACATATAACTTGCACAATTTATGTATTACTAGATAAAACTAATTGCAAATTATTGTTTCCCTACGTTGGCATTATCCAATTCAGGTTATAAGGGTCGAAACTTATATGTTTCTTCTCAGACAAAATTATTGACTCCCCTAGTTTTTAATATTAAATTTAGTTAACATATGTATATGTTAACTAAATTTACTTCTAATGTCAACTTTTCTAAGACATCTTAAAATTCATATATTTTTTATAATATTGTCATCACAAGATGTTTATTCATATATTACTCGTAAGGGGTGGTATGTATGAATATTTCTAATAATATAAAATTTGCAGACATTGTGTTTGAAGGGGGTGGAGTAAAAGGTATTGGTCTTGTAGGTGCCTTAAAAGCATTTGAAAATAATGACTATTGCTGGAAAAATATTTGTGGAAACTCTGCTGGCTCTATTGTAGCTGCACTAGTTGCAGTAGGCTACTGCGCTGAAGAAATAAAAAAATTAATGCTAGAACTTGACTACACTAAAATTACTGACAAAAGTCATTTTAATATACCTATATTGTCTAATACTCTCAATTTGCTTTTTAAAAAAGGAATTTATAAAGGCAATTATATAGAAAATTGGGTTGATGAGATTCTGTCATATAAATTAAAACTTACTAATAAAAATAAAGTTACTTTTGGAGATTTAATTATTCCAGAAGAAAATGGTTTTCTTTTAAGTAATAAAAAATATAAGAGAAAATATAAATTGCATATTATAGCAACAGATATTAGTAACGGGAAAATGATAATTCTGCCAGAAGACATTGCAGAATACGGTATAAATCCTGATGATCTCCAGGTAAGTTTAGCCATCAGAATGAGTGTATCCATTCCATATTTTTTTCAACCAGTTATATTAAATAATATAAATACCAATAAAAAATCATTCGTTGTTGATGGTGGTGTCTTAAGTAATTATCCAGTTTGGTTATTTGATGTAAATGGTGTTCCTCGCTGGCCAACAATAGGTTTTAAACTTGGAGGAAACAAAGAAATACGAGAACATAAAATCACAAATATATTAAATTTCACTTCTTCAATTATAGAAACTATGCTAGAAGCACAGGATGATATCCATATAAAAGAAATGGATTTTCTGCGTACTGTTAAAATTAATACTCTCGATGTCAAAACTACAGATTTTAATATTGGAAGCAAAGAAATTATAGATTTATATAACTCTGGTGAATCTTGTGCTAAAGACTTTCTTAAGAATTGGGACACTGATTATAAAAGATATCAAATGCTAAGAAGCAACTCTTTTAAATAACCAATTATAAAAAATAAATGTATTATGCAGTACTCTATATTAATTTATATCATATAATTTAAAAAACACATAGCAGGCAAATCTTTACCTGTTACGTGTTTCATCTAAGTGGATATTTTACCACCTATAAGTCAGTCTTTACATTTCTTTTTTTATACCTCTACTTAAAGTGTTTTCATAATCTATAAATTCATATACATCTTGATCAAATAAATTACTAAAACTTTTAAGTTCATCTAAATTTAATTCTTCTATAGCTTTTTGTTTTTTCTCACAATTTATTACAATATTGCCTATAACTGCGTGAGCATCTCTAAATGCCATTCCCTTTTTAACAAGATAATCTGCCGCTTCAGTTGCATTTAAAAAACCTTTTTTAACTGCTTTGTGCATATTATCTTTTTTTATTTTTAAAGTTGCGAGCATTTGATTCATAACCTTTATACATTTAAGTACTGTATCAACTGAATCAAAAAAAGGTTCTTTATCTTCTTGCATATCTTTATTATAGGCAAGTGGAATTCCTTTCATAGTTGTAAGCAGGCTCATTAAGTCTCCATACACTCTTCCAGTTTTACCTCTTATTAATTCTGCTGCATCTGGGTTTCTTTTCTGTGGCATTATACTGCTACCTGTCGAGAACTCATCGCTAATTTCAATAAAATTAAACTCTTTAGTACTCCATAAAACTAATTCCTCACTTAACCTACTAAAATGCATCATTATAATAGAAAAGCTTGATAGAAGTTCTAATAAATAATCTCGATCACTTACTCCATCCATAAAATTCTCCACTGGTTTTTTAAACCCTAATTCTTTTGTTGTAAAAGCCCTATCTGTATCGTAGGTTGTTCCAGCAAGAGCACAACATCCAAGAGGATTTTCGTCCATAATTTCAGTGGCACTAGTGAGTCTTTTTTTATCTCGACTAAGCATATTGTAATATGCCATAATATGTTGTCTAAAAGTTACGACCTGGGCTCTTTGCATATGTGTATACCCTGGCATTATAACAGCATTGTCATTTCCCAATTTTTTAATAGTGCTTAAAATAATGTCTAAGTTATCAATAACCTCAAATGCCTTATGCTTAGAATATAATCTCATATCAACTGCAACCTGATCATTTCGACTTCTTGCTGTATGAAGTTTTTTACCCACGTCACCTACAAGTTTTGTAAGATTTATTTCCGTAAAACTGTGAATATCCTCGAAATCACCTTCGATTTTCAGTTTTCCATCTTTAATATCTGACATAATAGAAGTCAATCCTTTAGCTATAGTCATACTTTCAGCATCAGTTAGGATATTACATTTAGCGAGCATTTTAACATGAGCTATACTGCCCATAATATCTTCATAATATAATCTTTTATCAAAACTTAGAGAACTATTAAAATCCTCCATAAGCTTACTTTCTTTCTCAAGGAATCTTCCACCCCAAAGTTTCATACTATCACCTGCTTTACCTTCTGTATATTTTGTAATTATTCTTAATAATTGTTTAAATGTTTATATGCTTTTATTTTGCTTGGTAATGAAAATAAATTAATAAATCCTTCTGCATCTTTATGATCATATAATACACTTGAACCAAATGAAGATATACTTGCATCATATAATGCATTAGGTGATTCTTTACTTGCTACCATAATATTTCCTTTATAAAGCTTTAATTTGACGCTTCCTGTTACAGTTTCTTGAGTTTTGTCTACAAATGCATCAAGAGCTTCTCTCATAGTAGTAAACCAAAGTCCATCATAAACTAATTCTCCATATTCTTGCGCTACTATATATTTAAAGTGAAGTGTAGCCTTGTCTATAGTTATTTCCTCTAGTTCTTTATGTGCTGCATAAAGAACAGTACCACCTGGAGTTTCATATATTCCTCTTGACTTCATTCCTACAAGTCTATTTTCTACTAAATCTACAATTCCTATTCCATTTTCTCCACCAATTTTATTTAATACTTTAACAATATCCATTGGTTCAAGTTCAATTCCGTTTACTTTTTTTGCAATTCCTTTTTCGAAATATATTTCCACATAGACAGGTTCATCTTTAGCTTGCTCTGGAGGTGTAACCATAAGATACATATCACGTTTATGCTCATTTTTAAAATCTTCAATATCTCCACCTTCATGACTTGCATGCCATAAATTTTGATCAACTGAATATATTTTTTCCTTTGTAACTGATGTTTCTATACCTCTAGCATTAGCATAATCTATAGCATCTTCTCTTGATTTAATGTCCCAGATTCTCCAAGGAGCAATTATCTTTATAGAAGGATCAATTGCAGCTATTGCAACTTCAAATCTAACTTGGTCATTTCCTTTACCAGTACATCCGTGACATATATATTTTGCCCCTTCTTTATGAGCGATTTCCACAAGTTTTTTCCCTATTAAGGGTCTTGCAAAGGCTGTACCTAATAAATATTTTCCCTCATAAGTAGCATTTGCTTTAACTCCTTTAAATACGTAATCTTTAATAAACTCAGCAGTTAAATCCTCAATATATATTTTTGCTGCTCCTGATTTTAGAGCCTTTTCTTTAATTGCTTTCATATCATCATCTTGTCCAACATTAATACATGCTGCAATAACATCCATATCATAGTTTTCTTTAAGCCAAGCTATTATTATAGAAGTATCTAATCCTCCTGAATACGCTAAAACAACTTTTTCTTTCATTTTTATTAACCCCTTTCAATTTTAAATTATACAGTTTGATACATTATTTATTAAATAGGTCCTTCCTATAATATCTTATTTAAAAATGCTTTAGTTCTTTGTTCTTTAGGATTTGTGAAGAATTCATCTGGTGTTCCTTCTTCTACTATTTTCCCTCCGTCCATGAATATTACCCTATCTGCCACTTCTTTTGCAAACCCCATTTCATGAGTTACAACAACCATCGTCATACCATCTTTTGCAAGGTTTTTCATTACCCCTAGAACCTCTCCAACAAGTTCTGGATCTAAAGATGATGTAGGCTCATCAAAAAGCATTATGTCTGGTCTCATAGCAAGTGACCTTGCTATAGCTACTCTTTGCATTTGTCCTCCTGATAATTTTGACGGGTAATCATCCATCTTTTCTTTAAGCCCAACTTTCGCAATAATTTCTTTTGCTCTTTTTAATACTTCTTCGCGAGGTTCATGTTTAACAGTAATTGGTGCCTCAATTACATTTTGTAATACAGTCATATGGTGAAATAAATTGAAGTTTTGAAATACCATTCCTACTTTTTCTATGGTATTTCTCATATGTTTTTTGTTTTTTGAATCTAGCTTTTCTCCCTCAATGAAAACCTCTCCACAATTTGGCTGTTCAAGATGATTTAAACACCTTAAAAATGTACTTTTACCCGAGCCAGACGGCCCTAGTATAACTAACACTTCACCCTTTTTAACTGTTACATTTAAATTTTCAAATACAGTTAATGAACCAAATTTTTTAGTCAATTTTTTAGTTTCTATCATATTCACTGCGTCTCACCTCTACTAATATACTGACAGTTTTTTTTCATAATGCGCAAAAACTGTAGTGAAAATTGTTGTCATAAAAAGATATAAACATCCTGCTATAAAAAAAGCTTCCATTGGTCTAAATGTTGATGCAGATAAAATCTGTGCTTTTCTCATAACTTCCGACATGGTAATAGTTGACACCAAAGACGTATCTTTAAGCATTGTTATAAACTCATTACCAACCGACGGAATAATTATTTTAAATGTTTGAGGCAATACCACTCTTTTCATAGTATCAAAATACGTGAATCCCAGTGACTTACATGCTTCAAACTGGCCTTTGTCTACTGAAAGTATTCCGCCTCTTATAATTTCTGCCATATACGCACCTGAATTTAAACTAAGTCCTATTATTGCCGTTTGAAATGGTGAAAGCATAATACCTACAAATGGCAACACATAATAAAAAGCAATTAGTTGAAGAAGCATTGGTGTTCCTCTAAATATCCAGGTATAAAATCCTGCTATACCAACCATTAATTTATTTTTAGATAGTTTCAGTAATGCTGTAACTATCCCTATTAAAGTTCCAAGTACTACTGATATTATTGTTAGTTCTATTGTAAGCAAACTTCCTTGTAATAACACAGGGAACATTTCCTTTAAAATGCTTATATCCATCTTAATCCTCCTAAAATTCCTTTAAAGCAGGTAACAATTATAGATTGTTACCTAGCCTAACTAGCTATTTCTTATATGCATCAAATCCAAACCATTTTTGTGAAATCTTAGAAAGAGTTCCATCGGCTTTTAATTCATTAAGCGCTTTTTGCACAGCTGCTTGTAATTCCTTATCTTGTTTTTTAAATCCAATTCCGATAGGTTCTTTACTAATTTGTTCAGATAATACCTTATATTTACCTGGCTTCTTGGATACATAATATTGGCCAACTTGAGCATCCATAACTACTGCATCTACTCTTCCAATTGATAGGTCCTGGTATGCATCTGTGATTTTGTCATACCTTTTGACTTCCTTAAGTCCCTTCATAGCTGTTGCTGCAGTATCTCCTGTAGAGCCTAGTTGACAAGATACTATTTTGCCTTTTAAATCATCTATTTTTTTTATTTTTGTGTTTCCTTGTTTTATAATTGCAACTTGACCACCCATTACATAAGAATCAGAAAAATTTATACTCTTTTTCCTAGCATCTGTAATACTCATAGCTGAAATTATAACATTAAATTTTGATGATCCAAGAGCTAAAACCATTCCATTAAAATCATTGGTAATATATTCTGTCTTTACTCCTAACTTCTTTCCTACTGCATCTCCCAAATCTACATCAAATCCAACTAATTTATTATTAGCATCCCTAAATTCCATTGGTGGATAAGAATCATCTAATCCTACTGTAAGCTTACCAGCTTTCTTAACTGCTGTTAGAGAATTATTTGTTCCCTTTTTCCCACATCCTACAAGTAATATTCCTGTCATAGTAACTATTAATATAATTGACATTATTTTTTTCAATGATACCATTCCCCCATTTATAATAAAATATTATGAATATTTATACATTCTTATGAATACTGTTTCTTTTGTATTGTTTTCCTTCATTATCCGTTTCTCAATATTTATTATTGATTTAACTCGCTTTCTTTTATTAATTATATATTACTTTTTATAAAAATGCAATGTTTATTTTCTTGTTTTCTAGTTTTATATTCATTTTATACAGTGTTTATGCATATTAAATAATAAAAGTTTGCTAATCTACTTGATTATGATTGTTTTTGTGAATAAAAAAGTTCAAAAGTGCCCTTAGCATCTAAATATGCCAAGGGCACTTCAATTTATAATTTGAGATTTTGTTAAAACAAATAAATGTTATTAATATATTTTTAGGACTTTAGTAATTACTCTGCCATGTCAAACACTTCTAAATTTTCGCTTTTGATATTTTTCTTCATAAGATCTACCAACGCTTTAGCAGTATCTAGTGATGTTATTACCCCAAGCGAACTCTCAATTGCAGTTCTTCTAATTCTAAACCCATCTGTTTTCGAGTCATTTCCTTTAGTAGGTGTATTGATTACCAAATCAATTTGTCTGCTCTTTATAACATCTATTATATTAGGAGTTCCTTCTGTAATTTTTTTAACTTCACTCGCGTTGATACCATTATCTCTTAATAACTTAGCTGTACCCTTCGTTGCTATAAATTTAAAATTAAGCTCATTAAAGGCTTTAGCTATATATAAAAATTCCTCATAATCTTGTGGATTTATTGTTGCGAGTATAACGCCCTTTTCTTTTTTAACCTTCATTCCAGAAGCAATAAGCCCTTTATATAACGCCTCGTCAAAATTTCTTCCTATCCCTAGAACTTCCCCAGTTGATCTCATTTCCGGTCCAAGACACACTTCAACCTCAGGTAGTTTTTGAGTTGAAAATACTGGAACCTTAACTGATACTAATTTCGGTTCTTTGTAAATTCCGAATCCATACCCAAAGTCCTTTAATTTTTCTCCAAGCATTACTCTTGTAGCAAGATCTACTATCGGAACTTTACTAACCTTACTAATATATGGAACTGTACGGCTGGCTCTTGGATTAACTTCTATTATATATAAATCATCCTTAAATTCTATAAATTGAATATTAACCATACCAATTATTTCGAGTCCTATTGCAATTTTCTTTGTGTATTGCAATATTTTTTCTTTTATAGCATCTGATATGTTTTGGCTTGGATACATTGTAATACTATCTCCAGAGTGAACCCCTGCTCTTTCTAAATGTTCCATAATACCTGGTATTAGTATTTCCTCGCCATCACATATAGCATCAACTTCTATTTCTCTACCTAATAAATATCTGTCTATTAAAACGGGATTTTTCTTATCTTTTATGAATGCATTTTTTAGATAATAACTTAATTCATCTTCTTCATAAGTTATTTCCATTCCTTGCCCACCCAATACATAAGACGGTCTTACCAAAACTGGATACCCTAGTTTTCCGGCCTCTATTAGTCCCTCTTTTAAATTCCAAACGGCTTTTCCTTTTGGTCTATTTATATTTAATTTTTCTAGAAGTGCATCAAATTTTTCTCTATCTTCTGCCGCATCTATTTGCTCCGGTTTAGTTCCATATATTGATATATTTTTTTCTTCTAAGAACTTAGCAAGCTTAATAGCAGTTTGACCACCAAACTGAAGAATAACTCCATCTGGTTTTTCTTTCTCAACAATATTAAATACTTCCTCTTCTGTTAACGGTTCAAAATATAATTTATCCGATATATTAAAGTCTGTACTTACAGTTTCCGGATTATTATTTACTATTATAGTTTCAATCCCTAGCTTTTTAAGTGCAAATACACTATGAACGGAAGCATAATCAAACTCAATTCCTTGACCTATCCTTATAGGACCTGAACCTATTACCATAACCTTTTTTCTATTGCTCACTTCAACCTCATCATACTCATCATAAGTTGAGAAGTAATATGGTGATAATGCTTCAAATTCTCCTCCACATGTATCTACCATCTTATACACAGGTTTAATATCCAATGAATTTCTGAGTTCATAAATAACATTTGGACTTGTATTCAATAAATCTGCAATTCCTTTATCCGAAAATCCTTTTTTCTTTAATAGAAGTAACCATTCTTTATTCATATCTTTAAGTGTCGATTTTTTTATCTTTTCTTCTTCATCCACTATCCATTTAACCTTATTTACAAAGAACTTATCTATTCCCGTAATTTCAGAAACCATTTCTACTCTGTAATCACGTCTAAGCATTTCTGCTAAATTAAATATTCTCTCGTCATCAGGTTCCATAACTCTTTTTTTCAATTCTTTTAAACTTCTTTTTACCAAAGAATTATATTGCAACGTATATTGACCAATTTCGAGAGACCTAATTCCTTTTAATAAAGCTGCTTCAAAATTACTCCCTATAGCCATTATTTCACCAGTTGCCATCATTTTTGTGCCTAGTATCCTATTCGCCCCATCAAATTTATCAAAAGGCCATCTAGGAATTTTAACAACAACATAATCCAGAGATGGTTCGAAACATGCATATGTTTTTTGCGTTACTGCATTTTTTATTTCATCTAGCGCATATCCTAACGCTATTTTAGTTGCAACTTTTGCAATGGGATACCCAGTAGCCTTAGATGCTAATGCTGAAGATCTACTTACCCTTGGATTAATTTCTATTACTGCATAATCAAAACTAAATGGATCAAGTGCAAGTTGTACATTGCAACCGCCTTCTATACCTACACTATTTATAATATCTATAGATGCACTTCTAAGCATTTGGTATTCTTTATCAGAAAGAGTTTGACTTGGTGCCACAACAATACTATCGCCTGTATGTATTCCAACAGGATCTATATTTTCCATATTACATATTGTAATGCAATTGCCAAGGGCATCTCTCATTACCTCATATTCTATTTCTTTCCATCCTTTGATACTTTTTTCTAGAAGAACTTGACCTATTGAGCTTAATTGTAATCCTAATTCTAAAATTTCTTTTAATTCTTCCTCAGTATCAGCAATTCCTCCACCACTACCTCCAAGAGTATAAGCTGGTCTTACAATTACGGGATAACCTATATCACTTGCAAGGCTTAATCCAGAAGTCATATCTGTAGCAATTGCACTTTCAACCACAGGCTGATTAATTTCTTGCATTAAGTCTCTAAAAATCTCTCTATCTTCACCTTTCTTTATGGCTTCTATAGATGTTCCAATTACTCTAACATTATATTTTTCTAAAATTCCATTATCAGATAATTCTACAGCTAAGTTTAGCCCAGTTTGTCCACCCATACCTGCAAGTAAACTATCTGGTCTTTCTTTTGCAATAACTTTTTCCAAAAATTCTATAGTTAATGGTTCTATATAGACTTTATCAGCAATCTCTTTGTCTGTCATTATAGTTGCTGGATTACTGTTTACAAGTACAACTTCTACACCTTCTTCTTCTAATGCTTGGCATGCTTGCGTTCCGGAATAATCGAACTCCGCCGCTTGACCTATTATTATTGGACCCGATCCAATTACTAAAACTTTCTTGATGCTCTTATCTAATGGCATATAAATCCTCCAATATTATTTATTTGAATGTTCCTTTATGTATGTGTTTATTTATTAAATATAAAAACAGTTTAAGTTTCTACTCTGTTAATGAAAGAAATTTATCAAAAATTACGTCAATGTCTCTAGGCCCAGGGCAAGCTTCTGGATGAAACTGCACGCTAGAAATTGGAAGAGTTTTATGTTTCATGCCTTCTATTGTTCCATCATTCACACTTACATGCGTAATTACCATATTTTCAGGAAGCTTACTTACATAATATCCATGGTTTTGTGATGTGATGTAAACTTTATTTTCTTCAATATCTTTAACTGGGTGATTGCAACCTCTGTGCCCAAATTTAAGTTTAGCAGTTTGTCCCCCAAGAGCTAATGCTAAAAGTTGATGTCCAAGACATATTCCAACTATTGGCTTTTTGCCTATAATTTCTTTTAACGTCTTAATTACATCTTGTAAATCCTTTGGGTCTCCAGGTCCATTTGATAAAAAAACTAAGTCTGGATTAACCTTTAATATATCTTTTGCTGTGACGTCTGCCGGAAATATTGTTAATTTACAATTTCTTTGTTTAAACGAACGAATTATATTTTCTTTTATTCCAAAGTCCATAATAGCAACATGTTTACCCCTGCCCTCAATTGTGTGGCAATCTTTTGTAGTAACATTCATTACTGCATCTCTATTACTGAAGTTGTTTAATTTTTTCTCAATTTCACTTTTGCTAAGCTCACATGTTGCAATAATACCTTTCATAGTACCATTTTTTCTAAGTATTTTAGTTAATGCTCTTGTATCAATTCCTTCAAGTCCTATTATTTTATTCTGCTTTAAATATCCATCAAGCTCCATTTCACATCTAAAGTTGTTTGGATAATTACATTTTTCTCTTACAATGAAACCTTTCACTTTGGGAGACTTAGACTCAAAATCCTCTAAATTAATTCCATAGTTACCAATGAGAGGATATGTCATAGTTACTATTTGTCCATAATAAGATGGATCCGTTAGAATTTCTTCATAACCTGTCATGCCTGTATTAAAAACAACTTCCCCAACACTTTCCTCTAAATATCCAAACAAATTACCTTCAAATACTATACCGTTCTCTAAAATTAACTTACCTTTCATATAAAATCCTCCTTAGATTGCCTAAAAGTATATATCTCCCTAATATAATAATAAAGATAACAAAATGACTATTAATATAGTCAATCTGTTACCCCTCTTAATATGTTAATAATATTTATTAACAAAATAAAAAACATACTTACAGTTTTATTTTTACAATCAATAACTGTATTACATTTAATAGTATTCAATTCAAAATTGGCAGAACAAAAAACACATTTCATAATAATTTATACTCCTTTCTAGCCTCACAGGACTAACTTAAAAGTGTACTTTTTCCTTTTAAATCTTTTTTAATTTTATTACTTTTATATTTATAATTTCTTTCATTCTAAGTTAAATTTTATAATTTGTCAATGCATAATTATAGTTTTTTATTGCAACTTTATTCAAATTCAACAGTTTATTAACAATATATGTAACTATTTTTAGTCCAATATAATATCCCGAGTCCTCAGTTTCACGGATAATGTGCTAATATAAACAAAACAAAAACAAGATATGTAAACGATGTTGTTTAAAGAGTTTTATGTATAATTATACTAAGTTATCTCATAATTTATATGTTTCTTTTATACGTTTATATCTGTAATAATATTCACGTAAAGTGTCTCTTATCATTACTTAGCTATCTTAATAGTGATATATTATATTATATTTTCTTAGTTCTTTTTTAGATCTGTTTCTGTATAATATACAATGCCTAGTGCACCAGGTCCAACATGAGTTCCTATTACAGGTCCAATTGGAGCTATGTCTATTTTTCTACCAACGCATTCTTCAACTATTTTTGCAAAAACCAATGCTCCTTCCACATCATTAATGTGATGGATCATTACATCACCTAATCCATGTTTTGTTATATCTTCTTTAAATTCATCAATCATAGTTTGTATGGCACGTTTTTTTGTTCTTACTTTATTAAACAATTCCGTTCTACCATTTACTACCGTAAGTATAGGTTTTATTTGAAAAATAGTGCCCAAAAGTGCGCTTGCGCCACCAATTCTACCGCCTTTTTTTAAATACTCTAAGGTGCTTGGAATAAACATAAATTTGCTTCTTTTTATATTATCCTTTACTAAATTAACTATTTCATCTATTGATTTATTTTGTTTTGCTGCTTTTGCAGCTACTAGTGCAGCAAAACCTAATTGCATGCAATTTGATCTAGAATCTATAATTTCAATTGTTGCATTTGGATATTTTTCAATTATCATCCTCTTAGCAATACACGCATTAGAATAAGTTCCGCTCATATCTGATGAAAGAAATACCCCCACCACATCATTATTGTTTTGTATCTGCCTTTCTATTGTGCTGTACATTTCATCAAGTGATGGCTGAGATGAGGTAGGCATACTTGAGCTTTTTTCTAATTTTCCATAAAAGCTTTCATTTTTAATATTAGCTTCCTTGAACTCCTCTTTTTCAAAGATAACACTTAATGAAACTATAGAAATATCATATTTTTCTATCAAGTTACTATTTATATATGAAGTACTATCAGTTACTATTTTAACAGCCATTATTTATCCCTCACTAACTAATTATTAACAACTAAACATATTATACTACAGTATTCTAATTAACAATACTATAAAAAAGCTTAATATTCTTAATACTTTATAGTAAAAAAATATCTTTGTACAATTTAAATCTCATAAAAGTAGATTATATGAACAAGTATATTATATTTATGTCCACAATTGATAATCATGTTTCGTAAAATGTTAAATTATTTTAAATTTTCACTTATAACACTCAGCTATTTTATAATATTATGTTATACTTATACTGTAAAAAGTAGGTGGTATAAATAATTCAGTTAATTGTGTCATTTCAAATGAATAATAAAAATTTAGTATAACCAATAAAAAACAAAGGGAGGTGCTGCATAAATATAGGTTAAGCAATAAATTTCTACCTATATTTGCGAGCAGAACGAAATGAATAAAGATGATGAAGAAATTAAGAAAGACAATAAAGAAGAAAAAGACAATAGCGAAATTATAAATAAATTGTATGTAAAT
Source organism: Clostridium psychrophilum (assembly GCF_018861705.1). Classification (GTDB taxonomy): domain Bacteria; phylum Bacillota; class Clostridia; order Clostridiales; family Clostridiaceae; genus Clostridium_AD; species Clostridium_AD psychrophilum. Next base: position 43,541 of record NZ_JAHLEC010000022.1, read on the forward strand.
AAAACCATTCCAGAAAAAGAGACTTCAGACACCGAACATGCTAATGTAACGAAGTTAAACCAAGGCGATGATAGTGAAAAATACATAAAGGAAATGCATGATTTAGCCGATAAAAATGAGTTTAAAAACAATGTGGTTGTTGTAGGACTTCTCATAGTTGTAGTATCTATAATAGTATTCTCACTTTTTATGAATACATCAATAATGAAACCCAAAACAAATGTGGTTGCCAATAAACCTGTTACAAAAAATTCAAATACAATTAAACCTACTAAAACTAAAGCTGTCACTAAAGTTGCCAAAACTAGCACTATAAAACCTATTATAGCTCCAACAAAAATATATAACTATTTAAAGATAGAAGCAAATCGAAACGTTGTTTTAAAAAAAGCAGTTAAACTAAATGGTGGAAAAACAAAAGGTGTTAATATATATCTCTTATCAGAAATTTTGAGATCTAATTCCATTGCCATTCCTGCTAAAACAACAACTGTAAAACAATTGAGTGATTCTCTAATTTCTATTGGATGGAAAAAAGATACTCGCTTTAATCAATTAAAACCCGGTGATATATGTTTCACCACAGATATGCCAGGAAAAGCAGGTTCACCTTCCCATTCATATGTATTTATGAGCTGGGTAAAAAATGGTAAAACTGACTATGCTAATATATGCGATGGACAACTTGATGAGTTTACTAATATACTTCATAAAAGAAATCTATCAGTTACAACTACAACAAAAGATAAATTTAGTTATTATCTCAGAAAATAAAAATAGTACCTCAGAAATTTCTGAGGTACTATTTTTATAGTTAAGCCTCCTCTTTTTTATAAAGTTCTATAGCTTTGTTTAAATAAAATAAAGAACCATGGATATCAGAACTAAAAAATAATTTCATATTTATTGTTCTCCCATCACAAACTATTTTTTGTGTTTTATAATTCCTACAGCAGTGCCAATAATAAATGTATCTTCACTATCAACAACAATAGGCTGATAGTTTTCATTTGCTGGCATAAGCAATATCTTGTCCTTGCTTATGGAAAGCCTTTTTAATGTAGCATTTCCACCTATGTCTACTGCTACAATATCATTATTGTTTGCAGTTTGTTCTTGACGTATTATCACATAATCTCCATGATTAATATTAGCACCAATCATACTATCTCCTTTAACCTTTAAAATAAATGGGTTTTTTACTCCTCTTAACCAAAACTTTGGGATATAAAAATTACCTTCTATTTCTGAGTTGATAAGTATAGGTTCACCAGCTGCTATGTCACTGAAAACGGGAATTTCTAATAATTCTTCATTTAAATACTCATAATCACCTTTTTCATCATTAACTATAATATCTGATACTCTACTATAATCTCTCATAAAATCATATGCTCTATTATGTCTTATATCACAGTACTTAAAATTCTCCAATCCATTAACATCTAATTTTTCATTTACTATATTCTTATTTTTTGTCACAATCTTTTCTTGTGTTTTATAATTGCTTTTAAATATATAAGATTTTACCTTTTCTCCTAAGGGTCTAGCATTAACTCTTTTTCCTTTTACCATCCAAGAATTAGTATTGTGAGCTCTATCAACGTCAACAATAAACATCATGCTAGAATAAGCCTTTTGTTTAAATATTGCATTAACAAAATCCAACTGTATCTTAGTTAGATTATTAGTTTTGTCAATTATTATATGAGAATATTTATCGTCTACAATTATTTTTGCCATTTTCAGAGCATAAACATTCATATCCTCAGTATCAATTAAATTCTTTAATCTAAGCTTTTTATTATAGGTAAGCATGAGTTCAAATATTGCCTTTCTAGCACTAGAATTTTTAAGAATTTTTTGTGGTCCTTTACCTTTTCCGCATCTTCTTCCTGTTCTATTTACTTGTAAATAGAACTCAAGATTTAAATAGTCACAACTTTTCATCCACTTTACTTCTTCTACAAAAAAGCCAGCATAATCAGTATGTAATATTCTTAATTTTGGATAAATACTTTTAATCTCCAGTATACATTCTTTCATAATACTTTCTTTTTTTATTTTGTCTAAAATTATCTCATCATTAAGTTTATATTTACTTTTATACTTCATAAAATATGTATGTAAAATGGTTTTCAATGTAACCACATGTAATTTTCTTTCTTTATTAGAAAATAAAGTTAAATAATCTAATCTAGTTTCTTCTTTCGCTCTATTATATGTTGTTTTAATATGATTTATATCTTCATCTTTAGATGCTAACATTAATATTTTATCCTCTTGATATAAGCAATAATTATTTTCCAAATAAAGGCTTCTATAAATAGCTACTGTTGTTTTACCTGTTCCTTCATTTCCTTTAATTAAGCTGTATCTTAAGGGTTTGTCATGAATTATTTTTTCTTGTTGCATACTTAATTCCATTTAATTACCTCCAAAGTGGACATACTAATAGTATACAATAATAATAACCTTAAAGTAAAACTTTTATCAAATTAGTTATGCGCTAGAATTGAATATATTGTTTTTGTAATACCATAAATTTTGAACTATAGTAAAAATTAAATAGACAAATATAAATAAAAGTTACCAATATTACAAAGTCTGAATTATGAATATCTACACATATTTTCTGAGCATACTAAGTTATAGATTAATTAATTTAACAAAATACAATCAACTAGAGGTGATTTACATGGAACGAAAAATGTTAAGTATTATTATTTCATCAATGCTCTTTGTTAACTATTTTTCAAGTATTGCTTATGGCAACGAATTAAAAAGTGATTTAAATAAAGTTTCTAAAAATCAATCTATCAAATGCCTTAACAAATGTAATACTAACATACCTACAATATATGATTTTTTTAATGATGTGTTTATTAATAAAAATAATGATGGATTAAGTACTAAAGAATATAGTTGGTATTTTCAACCCCGTAATGACAATACTCCTCCTCAAGGTCCCAAGGAAAACAGTGAAATCATGTCAAAATACGGGTGCTATTATTTAGGTGATACATCAAAAAAAATATTATACCTAACTTTTGATGAAGGTTACGAAGCTGGATATACCCTCCCAATTTTAGATATTCTAAAAAAACATAATGTAAAAGCCGCATTTTTTGTTGTAAAACCATATATTACATCTAATCCTGAAATAATTAAAAAGATGGTAGCTGATGGACACTTAGTATGTAATCATAGCAATCACCATCCTTCAATGGCTTCTATAAAAGATGAAGGTAAATTCAATAAAGAACTGTCTGATGTGGAAGATGCATACGAAAATATTATTCACAAAAAAATGTCTAAATATTTCAGACCACCAATGGGAAGGTATAGTGAATTGTCTTTAAAATACACTAAAGACTATGGATATAAAACTGTATTTTGGAGTTTTGCTTATATGGATTGGATTAAGGATAAACAACCCTCACATGAGGATGCCGAAAAACGCATCATGGAAAGAACCCACAACGGTGGTATTATGCTATTACATACGGTGTCAAAAACTAACGCTGAAATACTAGATAATATAATTACTAATTGGGAAAATCAAGGATATCAGTTAAAAACTCTAGATGAATTACCTGTTAAACATTAGAATAATTTCCTACTTTTAATCTCCTGCAATATTGAAAACAATTTATAAATCAAAAAAATAACATAAAAGAATCTACTCTATATTAAGCTGATAACAGTTTATATAAAGTAGGTTTCTTTTATGTTATTTAAAGCTTATTTTCTATTTTAATAAAATCAAGCAAAATGTCAATATGAAGATGCTGATCTAGCTGATGATGTTGCTACATTTGCTGCCGCCAAAGTAGTTATAATTTGTACTTCAATTAATGCTTCAATAGAAATTTGCTTCTTTAATTTAATAAATTTTTTATTGTTTTTTATGTTTTGTATATAAACATCACTGACTAAAGCTACTGCAGTATATAAATAAGTCTCCTTTGTTAACCATCTATATTTTTTATTAGATTTAATTGTTTTTACAACTTCGATAACTTGCTTTAATGCGTTATATCCTTCATCACCAAAAACTGTTAGTAATCCTATTGCTGCATATCCACCGTGATACACCTTTATCTTATTTTCTTTAAGCGAGTTAAGCATTGTTTTACATCTTGATACCTTAATTTCATTATCTTCCTTACAAAATCCTAATATATGAGATAATATTTTTAATTCATTATTCTTTTTAAACCCATTTGTGTTTAATAATTTATAACATTCTTCCATATTATCTATAATATTATTAACTGAGTTATCCGAATTAGCTAAAAATATAGAAAGTGGATAATCCTCTCTTCTGGTTAACCATTTACGATTCTTTTTCAATTTCTTGTATATATCGATAGCTTTATTTATTCTCGTTTCAGATTGTTCTTCTTCACATGTAACTAATAAAACATAGCTCGATAATGGCAAAAATATACTGTTTTTGAATCCTGCATTTTTCATTCTTTTACCATACTTAAATATTTTATTAAATTTCTGTTTGGGATCACCATATTTAGATGCAAGCAATCCTGACAAAATCGTCATAGTAGCGCCTCTATACGAAGAGATTATATTTGTAGTTTTCTTGATATGTTTTCTTACATCTTGGATTTTTTCTTTATTAAATTCTTTTTTATTTAATGTATAAGTTAATGCTACAAAATGATTAGTTGATCGCTGTTGCCCTTTATATTGCATAGACACTTGGCTAAGCAAACCACTTAACCTATCTAGCCTTTCTTTAACTAGCTTCTCCATGATATATAATCCTCCATAAACCTTTTTTTATATAATCTTATTTATTTGATGTTAATATAACAATTTATGTACTTTAAAATCAATTATGCAGGCACCACTTTCTTGTCAACAAATGAATTATATATTAAACCTAGTATAATTAATAATCCTCCTATAATCTTTCCTTTTGAAACAAACCCATCTTTAAAAAAATCAATAAGTACACCTGTAAAAAGTTGACCCATAAATATAAGTAAAGTAGTATAAATAGTAGGTATTTTAGGAATTATAATTTTTTCTTTCCTAAATATTAAAACTGTAACTACAACAAAAAGCCCTACTATATGAATTATTAATATTGAAATATACTGATTTGTATAATTTGATAAAATTCCATTAAACGTAACCATTATAGCAATTAATATACCTATAAGTACCGCAGATGCTTTATACATCAGTCTTCCCACATTTTGAAATTATTCCTTATATTTCTCTATAAGGCTAACATATAAGTGTTTATAAATATATATACTGCAATTAGATACTATTCTATACCTTTTATACTATACAAACCCTTAAATATAACTGGACATTTAGAACTGATACACCGAGCTACTACTAACTATAAATTAACTACACCTTTGCTCGAAATGTTTAGAATATAATTTTATTAAAGGGTATATTCCCAACAAGTTTGTTCAATTGTATGGTTATATACCCTTAACTCTCATTTGAATCACAATCCTAATAATTAATATAATTTTTAATGGATTTCAAATTAATCATTCATATATGAACAGCAACTCAACTATCTAATTCCATTCATTTTACCTTTCAGTGCTTTTACTCGTCCATTCACATAATTAGTAAGTTCACGTATATTATCTTTTATTTCAGTTGGAGCACTAGTAACCATTGTAATTATATCTAGTTTATTACCTTTTATTTCTTTAGCTACTTCATAAGCCAAACATTTATTTTTCATTTTCCAATAAGTAACGTTAAATTGATCTGCTTGACGTTTATTATAATATCCTTTCTCAATACCAAATTGAAATAAATCCGCTGCTGACTCTAATTCTTCTAAATCCTCAACATCCATTGTTTCATTAACTAAATCTTGAAATGTTTTCATTATAGCTCTCCTTTTTAACAGGTAATATTATATACAGTTTATAATTATTATTAGTCTAAATATCGCCTAGTTGTTTATTTTTAGAAAGTCACTCTTAACCAAATCTTTCCCACAACTTTTATATTTTAACACATATCAAAGAGTATTTAAATTATATCTATAATAATTTTATTCCACTATGGTTATTCTGTCAAATTAGTAAATATTCTAAAACTATAAAAGAATCAATTATATGATTAAGCCACAAAAAGCTATATTTTCTCCGGTAGGAGTTAAGCTATTTCAAATTTTAGGCTATGCCTCTTGAAAATATTGTAAATTAATATGAAAATTTCAATAAA
>NZ_JAHLEC010000023.1 GCF_018861705.1 Clostridium psychrophilum
AAGGAGATATCTGGGATAGAAAGTATCATTTTTATAATCAAAGCAGTTAACATGGATGATAATTTATAATCTCTAGGGTGACCAGTTAGAGCATAATAATGATTAGTGAATGTTTGAGGAATTAACTCTGATAAATCAATATATTGGTCAAAAAGTTTTATTAATCTGGGTTTATCTTGCTGAAAGTAATCATCGATATCTGTGTAAATATCAGTAAGAGATAATTGTTTTAAATTCGATTGCATGGAATTTTCTCCTTTCTGTGAATTTAGTTGTGATGAATATAAATTCGACAAAAGTTGGGGGAATTCCTGTATATATATGATTGTAAACCCTTGTAGTCGCTTGACTACAGGGTTATGCAATTAACTAAGTTTTTAATTACTGATGGGGGGAAACATTATGAAATTATCTAACAGACTTGAATCAATGGAATTTTCAGCAATTCGTAAACTAGCTCCTTTTGCAGAGGATGCGACAAAAAGAGGTGTAAGTGTCTATCATCTTAACATAGGCCAGCCAGATATACCTACTCCAAGTGCATATATGGAAGGAGTTAACAACTATACTGACAAGGTACTTAAATATGTTAATTCACAAGGAATGGATCCTTTAATAGAAAGTTTTATAAAGTATTACAAAGAATGGAATATAGAATTTTCTAAAAGTGAAATACTTGTAACTAATGGTGGTTCAGAAGCTATACTTTTCGCATTAATGTCTATATGTGACCCAGGTGACGAAATCTTAATTCCTGAACCATTTTACACAAATTACAATGCATTAGCCGATTTAGCTTCCGTAAAAGTAGTTCCATTTATTACAAAAGCGGAAGATGGTTTCCATTTACCGTCTAAAGAAGTTATTACAAATAAGATTACAAAAAAAACTAAAGCAATAATGGTATCAAATCCTGGAAACCCAACAGGTGTCGTATATACTAAAGAAGAAGTACGAATGCTTGCAGATATTGTAAAAGAGAACGATATATTTCTAATCTCTGATGAGGTATATAGAGAATTTGTTTATGATAATTTAAAATATACATCTGCTTTATACATGAAAGACATTGAAGAAAAAATAATATTAATCGACAGTATATCTAAGCGTTACAGTGCTTGTGGCGCAAGAATTGGTCTAGTTGCATCAAAACATAAGCATCTTATGGCTCAAATGCTTAAATTAGGACAATCTAGGCTTTGTGTTCCTGTGATAGAGCAAGTAGCTGCAACTAATTTAATCAATACCCCCAAATCATACTTTATAAAAACCCAAAAAGAGTATGAGGAAAGAAGAAATATTCTACATAAGTACTTACTGAAAATACCAGGAGTAGTTTGTGAAAAACCAAGTGGCGCTTTTTATGTAATTGCTAAACTTCCAATAAAAAATGCTGAAGATTTTGCAAAATGGTTATTAACAGATTTTAATTATAATAATAAGACTGTTATGGTTGCACCTGCAGAGGGATTTTATGCAACTGATGGTCTTGGTATAAACGAAATTAGATTATCCTATTGTTTGAATACTACTGCACTAAAAGATGCTATGGGAATTTTAAAAATTGCACTTGAAAAGTATATTTCATTAAATAAAAATTAAAAATATAAAAGGAAATAGATAATTATCATCTATTTCCTTTTATATTTTTATACATTAGTTCTTTGCCAAGTATACAATTCTTTTTTTACATTAAATCCTAAAGAAATATATAATTTATAAGCAACAATATTATTAGAGTCTACCCTTAATGAGACTTCAGAAAAGTTATTATCTATAGCTATATCAAGCAAGAATCTTAAAAGTGCCTTCCCATATCCTTCTTTTCTATATTTTTCTATTATTCCAAAATTCACTATGTTTGCTATTTGATTTTCCACTATTATTTGACCATAACCTACAGTCACATTATCTAATTTGATAAATATAGCACCTTTGTCAAAATAATATTCCTGTGCTTCATCATAATATATATCTTCTATATTTATTGGAATTCTATCATCATTCTTAAATATTTCATTTTGTATAAAGCAACGTGCTTTTTCATCTTTATCTTTTTTCACTATAGAAAAAGTAATCTTTTCTGGAACAAAAATGTTCACATGTTCATTACATTTTTTTTCAAGCTCAAAAAAACCTTTCATTCTTTTAAAACCTAATTTGCTTAAAATATTTATATTTACTTCATTATCCTCACATTCATAAGTTATTAAACTGCTATTAGATAATGAACCAATTAATACTTTATAAAAACTTATTGAATTACTATTATCTAAAACATTAATTGACTTAATAGAACTATGATATTTATTAAGCTTTTGAAACCATATATACCCTATATAATCATTTTCTTTTAATAATAAATTTACATTTCTTCTTAAAAAGATTTTTTGAATAATATTGCTATTATCATACTCTTCAAAAAAATTTTTATTTGATAAACTAAAATTACTGTTAAAATGATTAATTTTTCTGAAATCATCAATATTCTTTAGCCTTAAACTCGTTGATTTGTACATTTAAATTTACTCCATTTTCTTTATTTTTTTAGCAAATTCTATCATTAATATAAATGTAATTATAAATCTATTTTCAATACTTTTACAAGAAAATTATAAAAATTAATTATATTCTTTTATAAAATTAGTATAATCATTATAAAAAGTTTGCTGGTTTTCATTATAGTTTATTATTTTACTTTACCCTTTAATTTTATCACTCCCTATTATAATACTATTACATTATATTAAATAAATGTCTTTAATATTCAACAATAAGTAAATTTATAATTGCCTAGCCTATAGTATACATTCAAGTAAATAACATGTTAATTTTCTAAGCTATTATAATTAGCTCAATCATATAAAATAAAAGGGCATAAAAATATCTATAAATTAAACATCCTAGTTAGTGTTTAGTCTATAGATATCTTTATAATTTTATACCTATCATGTTTAATTCATTTTTAATATTGCTTCCTTAATAATCCAATCAGGTGTTGAAGCACCAGCTGTAACGCCTATTCTTTTTATATTATCATCTTTTATAAACTCATTAGGAATACCTAATAAATTTTCTACATATATTGTGTTTTTACAATTTTTTTTACAAATTTCATAAAGTTTAGTAGTATTAGAACTATTGAATCCACCAATAACAACCATTGCATCAACTTTATTAGAAAGATCTTCTGCTGATTTTTGACGCACTTCTGTAGCACTACAAATAGTATTAAATGCAACTATTTCCTTACTAGTTTTTATGACTTTACCGAGCACATTCTCCCAAGTAGATTGTCTTTCAGTTGTCTGAGATACTACACATATTTTGTTTGTAATGCTATTAAACTCAGTATCATCTTTCAAAATCACTGCAGAATTATTACACCATCCGTTAATTCCAATAACTTCAGGATGATTTTTATCTCCTACAATAATTATAGTATATCCTAAGTCATAATATTTTTTTACTTTTTTGTGTATATTTTCTACATGGGGGCATGTAGCATCTATAATATTAAGATTGGTTTTATTTAATTTATCCAATGTTTCTTCAGATATTCCATGTGATCTTATTATAAGTGTGTCATTATCTTCTAGTTTATCAATTTCATCAAACTCTATAGGATATATTGAGTTGTCCTTTAAAAATTTTACAACATCGTTATTATGTATAAGTGGTCCTAGAGTATAAATTTCTTTATTATATTTGTGTTTCATGTTTAAAGCTGTATCTACAGCTCTCTTAACACCAAAACAAAAACCAGCTGAGTCCGCAAGTGTTATTATTTTCATTCTTTCACGTCCTTAAATAAAATATCATATTAAATTTTATACTAGTTATTTTTAGTATTAGAGTTAATATATGTTGCTATACTTTCGACTACTGTATTAATACTCATAGAAGATGAATCTATTTCTATGGCATCATCAGCCTTTGTTAATGGGTTAATTTCTCTGTGGGTATCGATATAATCTCTTTTTATAATATCATTTAAAATAGTATTGTAATCAACATCTAATCCTTTTGAAATTAATTCATCATATCTTCTTTTGGCTCTCTTATCATTACTAGCAGTTAAATAAAATTTAAAAGTAGCATCAGTAAGCACTACTGTACCAATGTCTCGCCCGTCCATAATAACATTAAACTTTTTAGCAATATTTTGTTGTAACTTTACAAGAATTTCTCTTATTTCGGCAACTGCCGCATACTTTGAAACATTATTGCTTATAGTAGGCATATTTATCATGTCTGTTAAATCTTCATTATTGACAAATAAACGATCCTCAACAAAATGCATTTCTAAAGATTCAATTAGGTTAATCAATTTGTCTACATCTTTCTCTGTAATATTTGCATCCATCGCTTTTAACGTAACTGCTCTATACATTGCTCCAGTGTTAATATACATGAGATTAAATTTTTCACCTATAATTTTAGCTATAGTACTTTTGCCTGCACCTGCAGGGCCATCTATGGCAACAGAAAGTTTCATTATACTCCACCCTTCATTTATAAAATTTATATTTTAATTGTAATTACTATATGCCCACATTATTTCCAGCTAAATATCCTGTTGATAAAGCTATTTGCAAATTATACCCTCCAGTGAAACCATCTACATCAATCATCTCACCTGCAAAATAAAGATTATCAATTATCTTTGATTTCATGGTTGATGCATCTATATCTAAAGTATCTATTCCACCACTAGTTATAATTGCTTCTTCTATTGGTCGAAGACCCTTAATACTAAGAGGTAAATTTTGAAGCAATTTAACTACAGTTTTTCTTTCTTCTTTAGTAATTGAATTAACTTTTTTGTTTTCATCAATGTTTGATAAATGTATTATAGTGTTTATTAGCTTACTTGGGAGTAAATCATTTAATGAGTTTTTAAAGTCTTTGTTTGCATACTTTAAGAAATCATTACGAACACGTTTATCAAGTTCAAGTTCACTTAAAGCTGGTTTTAAATTTATTAAAGCCTTTAAATTCTTTTCTTCTTTTACAAAACTACTACCACTTAAGACAATAGGTCCTGAAATTCCATAATGAGTAAAAATCATTTCTCCAAAGTCCTTATAAATAATCTTATTCTTTTCGTTAATAATTTTTAATTCTACATTTTTTAGAGATAGACCTTGTAAATCTTTAACCCATTCCTCATTAACAGCTATTGGCACTAATGAAGCTTTAGGTTTAATTATATTATGGCCTAAAACACGAGCATATGTTAAACCTTCACCAGATGAACCTGTCTGTGGGTAAGATAAACCACCAGTACATAATATAAAATAATCTCCGTATATTATAGTTCCATTTGCAAGTTCAACTCCAATTACTTTCTGATTATCTCTAATTAACTTCATTACTTTTGAATTTAATTGTACTTCAACTTTCTTGTTTCTTAGTTCCGTATTAAAAACTTTTATAATATCTGAAGACTTATCCGACACAGGAAATACTCTATCTCCTCTTTCAACTTTTACGTTAACCCCAGCCTCTTTAAAAAAATTCATTGTATCTTCATTAGTAAAGGAATATAAAGAGCTGTATAAAAAATGAGGATTACATGGTATATGTTCAAAAAAATCACCTATCTCCTTAGCATTTGTAATATTGCATCTACCTTTACCAGTTATATATAGTTTTCTTCCAAGTTTTTCATTTTTTTCAACTAGTACCACTTCGTGTTTTGATGAAGCTGCAACAGCTGCCATCATGCCTGATGGTCCTCCTCCGATAACAATTACCTTTGACACTAAATCACTCCCCTAAAATATTTGTTTGTGCACTAAAATGTTTAACTCTATCAAAAGCAAATACAACAACTGTATTTGCTTTTGATAGTCTTTTTTGTTAATAAAATCATAAAATGCTAAGAGACCCTACTAATAAAGGATTCTCTTAGCATTATTCATACAAAATTAATAATGCTATTGTGTTTGCGTACAATCTTTAGCTAACCCATCCACAACAATATTAACTTATGAAACTAAATCTGTTTGCTTCTAAAACAGTTTTATAACTATAAATGTGTGTGTAAACAATACATTGTTTTATGTTTGTAACATTATATAGTACCCTATGCATAATGTTTTTCAGACAAAGGTTAGAATTATTTTTTAAAATTCTTTTAAATATATGTATTTATATTACATTGTCTATCTTTCATCTCTATCCTTCAAAGAATAAACTTGATATTCTTCCCATATATCCTCTAAAGTAGAAAACGTTCTTGATATCTTTTCCTTTTCTCTTAAGCCAACAGCGATTATTAGTGCATTGATAACACTAAGTGGTGCAACTAAGGAGTCAACAAAAGATGCCATATTGCTTTGTGCTATTAATGTATAGTCAGCTTTCGCTGCTAATGGAGATAACAGACTATCAGTAATTGCTATAACGTTAGCATTTTTGCTTTTTGCGAAAGCTAAAGCTTCGATAGTTCTTGTAGTGTATCTAGGAAACCCTATCCCTATCACTATGTCTTGTTCATCAACATTAAGCATTTGCTCAAATATGTCACTAACACCATAAGCAACTACTTTAACATTATCTAATATTAGATTTAAATAAAAGGCTAAAAATTCAGCTAATGCAGATGAACTTCTAAGTCCGATTATATATATTTTTCTAGCTTTAAATAATGAATTAACAATATCTTCAAAAGATTGATAATTTATTTTTTCAAGAGTTGCTCTAATATTTTCCATATCAGCTTTTAATACACCTTTTAGCGCATTCTCTTGAGTCATGAAGTCATTTGATAATTCAATTCTTTGCACAGTAGTTAATTTGTTTTTGATTAATTCTTGTAAAGATTTTTGTAGTTTGGGATAGCCACTAAATCCTAATTCATTGGCAAATCTTACAACAGTTGACTCACTCACACCTACACTAATTCCTAATTTAGCAGCTGTCATAAATGCTGCTTTATCATAGTGTTTTAGAATATATTCAGCAATTAATTTTTGACCTTTACTTAAACGTGGAAACTTGATTTGAATAGATCTCATCAAATCTTGTTTATTATTTTCCATAATCAGCTCAATCCTTTCTATGTTAATTTCAATTAAATGAAATAAAAATTTCAATAGATGATAAAATGAAATATTAATTTCATTTTATCATCTATTGAACATAGTTTCAACGAATTATTCAGTTTATATAGAACTTTTTCAGCAGTATTGTATAGTTAGCTAAAAATATTTTCATTTTTTACAAATACTGAAGTTTTAGATTATAAATTCTTCAAATATTTAACTTCATCTTCTTCTAGATTTCTCCATGTTCCCTTTTCCATATTTCCAAGTGTAATTTCTCCTACAGAAACTCTCTTTAATGCAATTACTGAATGACCAATCACTTCACACATCTTTCTGATTTGACGATTTTTACCTTCGTGAATTGTAATTTTAGCTCTGCAGTTAAAACCAACTCTCCTAGTTATTTCAAAATCTGCATGTGCTGTAATGTATCCGTCAATATCAACCCCATTACAAAACTGATCTATTTCTTCCTCAGATGGACATCCTTCAAGTATTGCTAAATAGACTTTGTTAATTTCTTGTCTTGGATGAATTACTTTATTATAGATATCCCCGTCATTTGTTAATATAATTAGACCACAAGTATCATAATCCAAACGCCCTATTGGATATATTCTTTCTTTTACCTTAACTAAATCCAGAATAGTTTCCCTATCCTTTTCATCCTTTACAGTAGATACTACCCCTTCTGGTTTGTTTAATGCAATATAAACCTTATTTTCTTCTATGTTAATGATTTTATTATCTACACATACACTATCTTTTTCAGAGTCAATTTTATGTCCAAGTTCTTCTACTACAATATTATTTACTTTTACTCTTCCTTCTGTAATTATTAACTCACACTTTCTTCGTGAAGCAACACCACAGCTTGCCATGTATTTTTGCAAACGTTCTTCCACTATACCACTTCCTAATATTATTTTAGTTATTAGACATATATTAATTTTTCAATCTATTTTGAATAAAAAGATCAACTATATATAAATAAGTCTCATTATGAATTATATAAGTATATTAATAAAAAATCAATTGCTATAATATTAAAATAAGTGAATTATATTAAAATAATCTCATTATCATATACTAAATCTTGATAATATTGTAACAAGTACATAATTAAATTTAATAAATATGTACGTATAATAATTTACTATTAATTATGAGGTTAAATATTATAAAGCAAGGAAATGTATAGTTTACATTTCCTTGCTTTATAATTCTAATTTAATTATCTAAATTAATGTGACAGTAACCACCAGGGTTTTTCTGTAAATATTTTTGATGATAATCTTCAGCATTATAAAAACAATGTAGAGGCTGAACTTCCGTAACTATTGGTTTATCGAATCTACTTTGTGTTTCTTTTTTTGTTTTTAATATAATATCTAAATCTTTCTCATCTTTATAATATATTCCACTCCTGTATTGATTACCGATATCATTCCCTTGTCTGTTCGTTACAGTCGGATCTATAATTCCCCAAAACTTATTTAATATTTTTTCTAAAGTTACCTTCATTTCATCATATGTTATTAAACAAGCTTCAGCATGACCTGTGTTTCCAACACAAACTTCATCATAAGATGGATTATTTTTTTTACCATTAGCATACCCTACTTTTGTTTCAAAAATCCCACCTATTTGGGACATATAAGCTTCTACGCCCCAAAAACATCCTCCTGCTACAACAATAGTTTTCATTAAAACACCCCGCCTTTTGTATTATCCGTCCGAAATAAATTACTAAAACCTAATAAATAATTATTTTCTTCCAGAGTCCATTAAATACAAATTTATATTATTAACTATACTAAATTATACCACAGGAATAATCTTATGAATACTATACTACTTGTTGTTTATTATCTAAAAATTTAAAATCCTCAGCTACAACCTCAGTACTATATCTTTTATTCCCATCTTTGTCTAAATAACTGCTACTAGAAAGTCGACCTGTTATAGCTAATTGGCTTCCTTTTTTTAAGTGCTTACATATTGTCTCAGCAAGTCCACTCCATGCCACAATATTAATAAAATCAGCCTCAGGTTGTAATTCTTTATGTGATACCCTATTAATAGCTATTGTAAATCTAGTATAAAACCCTTTTCCTTCGTTAAAACTCTTAAGTTCTAAATCTCTTGTTATTCTTCCAATTATTGATACTGTATTCATATAATATCTCTCCTTTTGTTTATAGTATAGTAGAATGGGTTATTCAATACATAACAAGATTTAATCTCTAAAATGTAATTAAACAACTTTTAAAATTGTTGACAATAAAAAGGATTTTTATACAAACAAACGTTTGCTATTTTTAGAAGATTTTCAATTTTTTTATTATTTCATGGTTAAAATCGATAATATTTAGTTTACATTTTAGTGTTAGTTTACATAATAAAAGTTACGTGAACTAACACTAAATAATTAAAGAACACCCTATGCTAGGTGTTCTTTAATTTACAATATTTACACATTTAATAACAAAAATAGTATGAGTTAAGCATATATTCAGCGTTATACCTATCACATAGCTTTTTTAAATAAAGTTTGACATTTTGTTTATGATCTATATCTAAAATAAGTTTATTAAAATGATTTTTTTCTCTATCTGTAGCTTCATTTTTAACATAACCCCATACATGCTCTGAAGTATTTATAAAACTTCCATTATCTTTATCAAGGTTTATTATTTCATCAACATAATCATAGAATTCTTCATAACTACATTTATCTTTTACCAATTTACTGCAAACTTTATAATATCTATAATTTCTTTCCATTAACACATATTTATATTTAGACCACTGTTTTTCTATGATTGTACCATTTGTTAACTTACCAATGTTATCAACTATAATATTACATTTTATTGCCGAAATATCCTTGTCTTTTACTTCTAGCATAATATCGGGATTAAACTCTTTAACTTCATCGTAATATTTTAAAAATTTTTTAACTATTATAGTATCAGAATGTGCACCCGTTTGTCTCTGGAGATTTTGCTGACTATAATGAACTTTTATATGCCCATCCTTTTTATACCATGTTTTAGAAACCTTCACCAATATATCTTTAATAGACTCATTGCCTACGTGATTACACTCATGATGAAGATTATCAAATATTACTGGTATATTAATTTCATTGCTTACAAAAAGCACATCATCGATATTAAATATTTTATCATCATTTTCAATTACAAGCCTATCTTTTACCGATTGTGACAATCTCTTGAAATTTATAATAAACCTATTCATGGAGGCGCTCTTATCTCCATAACCTCCTCCAATATGAAGGATAATTTTATTACTCGAATCAACACCTAGACAATCAAGGAATCTAGCGTGATATTCTAAATCTATAATTGCCTTTACTACAATCTCTTCTTTTTCAGCATTTAGTACTGTGTACTGACCTGGATGCATAGATACCCTCATACCACATTCTTTTATAAATTTTCCTATTTCATTTAATTCATTTTTAAAATATTTGTACCATTTAATCTTATTAATGCTATGACTACCTAACGGAACTATATCTGAGCTTATTCGAAATAAATTTATATTATACTTTTTATTATTTTCTAATATTTTTCTTAAATCTAATATATTTTGTTCAAGAACTTCTAAAAGCATTTTTTCTGAAAACTTTTTTACAGTTAATCTTCTATTTGTTCTTTCATTTATTGTAAGTGGAATGCATGCATATCCTATTTTCATAATTATCTCCTATTTATATTTCATTATTTTTTATATTTAAACATGTTGACATTAATGAGCAATACAAATATTATCCTCATTTCTACAACATTTATTTTTCCTCATTTGAGCACATAAATACTTCTAAAACACTAAAGAGTTACGAAAGTATATATAACTTTTATAACTCTTTCATTGTCTCGCGCTATTTTATATTTAGATATAAATTAGTATTTTTTAATATGCTTATACTTCTTTGCTTGTTGTCTACTTTAATCACGTCTACGGCTACTCAGAAGTAATATATCTCATTGAATGAATGAATGCTTAGTGAAATTGTTATGTATCTATACGAGCTTCCTAATCAATAATTTTGATATGCATGAATTTTAAAGTTTTACATTTAAAACTTAACCTCAAAACTCAAATATCTAACTAAGACAAATCAATCAAATCCCCAGCATTATGTTTTAACTTATCTATTGAATGGATATACCTATTAGTGGTAGCCAAATTTTTGTGTGCAGCAAAATCTCTAACTTTTTCTACTGTAGCTCCTGCGAGTATTGCTAATGTTATTGCTGTATGTCTAGTAGAATGAACCTTTAAATTTTTATGTATACCAGCATTTCTAGCTACTTTTTTTATCATGTAATTTAAAGTGCTTGCATTTAATTTTTCTTTGTTTTTGCCATTAGACGAATGACCAATAAACAAATACTCCTCACCATTTACTATCTTATCTCTTTTAGTCAATTTAATATATTTATCAATCATATTTAGAACACTGCTTTGAAGCTTCACTATGTCATCTTTCCCACCTTTCCGTCTTACTTTCACTACATTATATCCCGTATATGTAGTGATATGTTTTAGTTTAATGTTTATAATCTCAGATTTTCTTAACGCAGTAGTTAAAGCAAGCTCTAATATAGTTTTATTCCTATGCCCTAGTATTGTGGAAGTATCAATACTTCCCAATAAAACCTTACACTCTTCCTTTGTTAAAAATTCAGTTTCTTTATTGTTAATTACTGGTTTTTCATCTTTTAAGTTTCCAAAAGGATTATATTTTATTATTTCAATACCTGTAGAATTGTCTTGATATTTTAATAACCATTTATAAAGTGCACTTAATGATGATATTTTTCTATTTATGGTAGCCGAGGACATGTTTTGATCCATTAATTTCATTATAAAATTTTGTGTATGTACTATAGTCACCTTTCTAATGTCCTCAATTCTAATATCTAATATAGAATCAACACAAAAAAAATCTTTTATATCACGTTCATAACTTTTAGAAGTATAAATACTTTTCCTAGCTTTTATTTCAAGGAAATAGCATATAAAATGTTCGTTATTTATTTTTATATCTGAATTACAGTTATTATCTATAATACTATCTATCATATATGTATTCTCCTTTAATATATTTATATACATTTTAAAAAGCTGCAAACAGAAAGTTAGCAGCTTTTTAAAATGTATAGGTTATAATTATTCCTCTAAAGATTTAATTAGTTTTACTATTTCCTCTAATGCCAATTTTTCATCGGTGCCATTAGCTATAACGTTTACAGTAGTGTCTGGTCCCACTCCTAGAGATAAAATACCTATTAAACTTTTAATATTAGCTTTCTTCCCCATAAATTCTATTCCTATATCTGATTTGAAAGAAGCAGCCTTTCTTACTAATAATGTAGCCGGTCTAGCATGTAGTCCTTTAGAATTACTAACTTTAACTTCTTTTGTAACCACTTTACTTCACCTCAATATTTTTATAGTAGTATGAACTAATAATAGACAAATTACTATTAGTTCATGATAATATAATATCATTAAAAAGTTTCTAAATCAATTCTGAATTTTTTTAACAAATTTTGCTATTCTATCAAGTCCATTTTTTATGTTTTCCACGGAAGTAGCATATGATATTCTAATATAATTATCTACGCCAAATGCTATACCTGGAATAACAGCAACTTTTTCTTTTTCAAGTAAAATGTTCGAAAAAATAATTGAATTTTTTATAACCCTTCCATCCACAGATTTGTTCAATGTTTTACATATATTTACCATAACATAAAAAGCTCCTTCGGGTTTTATGCAGGATAAATTATTAATGCCATTAATTCTTTCTACCATATAGTCTCTTCTTAACTTAAATTGCTCAATCATTTTGTAGACTTGATCTTGATTACCATTTAATGCTTCAACAGATGCATATTGAGCAATTGAATTAGGATTAGATGTAGTATGACTTTGAATATTAGACATCAATGATATTATTTCTGAATTTCCTGCTGCATAACCTATTCTCCATCCTGTCATAGCATATGCTTTAGAAACACCATTAATTACAATAGTTCTGTTGTAAGCATCTTCTGAAAGACTTGCTATGCTAATATGTTTACTACTACCATATAATAACTTTTCATAAATTTCATCTGATATTATAATCAAGTTGTTTTTTTTCGAAAATTCAGCAATTTCTGTAAGTTCTTCACTTGAATATACTGTCCCCGTAGGGTTATTGGGACTATTTAGCACTATCGCTTTAGATTTAGAAGTTACTACTTGTTTAAGATTTTTAATTGTTAATTTAAATTTATTAATTTCTTCTGTTTCTACATAAACAGGTTGTCCATCTGCTAATTTAACTAGTTCTGGATAACTAACCCAATATGGAGATCCAATAATAACCTCATCTCCAGGATTTAAAATAGCTTGAAAAACATTAGCTAAACATTGTTTTGCTCCAGTAGAAACTATAATTTGAGATGGCACATAATTTAAGTTATTATCCGTGTTGAATTTTTTAATTATTGCTTGCTTTAGTTCAATAATACCTGAAGTTGCTGTATATTTAGTCATTCCGTTTTTAATTGCCTCTATCGCCGCTTCTTGAATATTTATTGGTGTATTAAAATCTGGTTCACCAGCACCAAATCCTATGACATCTATACCATTAGCTTTCATCTTTTTAGCCTTAGCAGTTATGGATAATGTCAAAGATGCTGATATTTGTCCAGCTTTTTTAGATAATAACATTTTTTTACCCCCATACTTATATTCGCTTATGTTACTTATATGTCTTATTAATTTGAGTATAGATTACATAATCCAACTAATATTTTATTTTAAATCAATTAATATTTAAAAACATACGCTACTAATATATCATTTCTTTTTAGTAATGTAAATGGAACAACTATATTTTGCATCCTTAAAATATGCAAGAAGTAAAATATTTACTTTAATTAAAAAATAATTTACTATCTTATAAGTCCTATTTATACTTATTATTTAAATTCTTTTATATTAAAAAATCCTCTTGTAATTTAGAAATATTCTAAATTACAAGAGGATTTTTTCTAGTGACTTATTTAGCATAATCTATAGCTCTTGTTTCTCTAATTACATTTACCTTGATTTGGCCTGGATATTCTAGTTCATTTTCAATTCTTTTAACTAGATTTCTTGCCAATTCAGCCGCTCCTGCATCATCAATTACATCTGGTTTAATCATAATTCGAACTTCTCTTCCAGCTTGAATAGCATAGGACTTCTCCACGCCTTCATAAGAATTTGCAATTTCTTCTAATTTTTCTAATCTTTTAATGTATGCTTCTAAGGTCTCTCTTCTTGCACCTGGTCTTGCAGCTGATATAGCATCTGCCGCTTGAACTAATATTGCTTCAAGAGATTGTAATTCAACATCGCCATGATGTGCTGCAATAGCGTTCACTACTATAGGTGATTCATGATGTTTCTTCGCTATTTCTGAACCAATAAGTGCATGTGGTCCTTCGACCTCATGGTCTACTGCTTTACCAATATCATGAAGTAATCCACATCTTTTTGCGAGTGTTGGATCAATTCCAAGTTCTGACGCCATAAGTCCAGCTAAATACGAAACTTCTATTGAATGTTTTAATACATTTTGGCCATAACTAGTTCTGTATTTGAGTCTTCCAAGTAACCTAATAATTTCTGAATGAAGACCATGTACTCCCGTTTCAAAAGTAGCTTGTTCGCCTTCTTCTCTTATGTCGCTCTCAACTTCTTTTTTAGCTTTTTCTACCATTTCTTCAATTCTAGCAGGATGAATTCTTCCATCTACTATTAATTTTTCAAGTGCTATTCTAGCAACTTCACGCCTTATAGGATCAAATGCTGAAAGAATTACCGCTTCCGGTGTATCATCTATTATTAAATCTACACCCGTAAGTGTTTCTAGAGTTCGAATATTTCTACCCTCTCTACCTATTATTCTTCCTTTCATCTCATCATTAGGAAGAGACACTACGTGGACTGTTGTTTCTGCAACATGGTCAGCCGCACATCTTTGAATTGCATAAGTAATAATTTCTCTTGCTTTTTTATCAGCTTCTTCTTTTGCTTTAGTTTCAATTTCTTTAATCATAATTGCAGCGTCATGTTTAATTTCTTTTCTTATTTCTTCTAATAAAACTTGTTTTGCTTCTTCTGCAGTTAATCCTGATAATCTTTCTAATTCCCCTCTTTGCTTTTTGTATAAATCTTGTACACTTTCTTCAACTGTCTCAATTTCCTGTTGTTTTTTACTAAGATTTTCTTCTTTTCTCTCTAGCACATCACTTTTCTTATCTAAAGATTCCTCTCTTTGGATATTTCTTCTTTCTAACCTTTGAACCTCGTTACGTCTTTCTCTTGTTTCTTTTTCCAAATCGGTTCTAAGTCTGTGAACTTCTTCCTTTGCCTCTAAAATCGCCTCTTTTTTTCTTGTTTCAGCATCTTTTACACTTTCATCAAGAATTTTTTTGGCTTCTTTTTCTGCCTTGGAAATATTTGCTTGAGATATATTTTTTCTTATATAAATTACAACAAAAATACCTACTAAAACAACAACCAAAATAGCACTTGCTAATATGAGCATTGTTTGACTTTTAGCATCCATTGATTATCAACACCTCCTTTTCCTATTTTCAAATCTATTTAAGAGTAAACATGAAAGCTAGAAAAAGGTGTCATACTTATTAATTGGTAGCAATTAAAATATGCTAAACCAGTATTTGTATTTATTTTATATTACTTTTCAATTAATGTCAAGATTATAACATTTAAATAAATCATATTACTATTATAATATAGTCTACTAATCATTAGCATATTATTACTTGTTGAAAAATTCAAATTAATATATAAATTCAAAATAGTCAAAATATATATTAATAATTAACTAAAGAAAAAAGCAAGTAAAAACTCGCTTTTATGCTTCCTTTTTATTTGCTTCTTTTTTAGAAGTTTCCTTTTTAGAAGTTTCTTTTTTAGAAGTTTCAGGGCCTTTTGATAATGGTAAATTATGTTTTGTTCTAATTTTATTTTCTATCTCCAACATAACCAAAGGGTTTTCTTTAAAATATTGTTTTGAATTTTCCCTTCCTTGTCCAAGACGTATATCTCCATAAGAAAACCATGCTCCACTTTTTTGTACAATTTCTTCTACAACTCCTATATCTAGAACATCTCCCTCGCGAGATATGCCATGACCATACATAATATCAAATTCAGCCTTTTTAAATGGAGGAGCTACTTTGTTTTTAACTATTTTTATTCTTGTACGATTACCCATAAATTCATCACCTTGTTTAATTGTATCAATTTTTCTGATATCCAATCTAACAGATGCGTAAAATTTTAATGCTCTTCCACCTGGTGTGGTCTCTGGATTACCAAACATAACTCCAATTTTTTCTCTTAATTGGTTTATAAATACAAGAACACATTGGGATTTATTTATAGAACCAGCGAGTTTTCTTAAAGCTTGAGACATAAGTCTTGCTTGCAATCCTACATGTGAGTCTCCCATTTCTCCTTCTATTTCGGCTTTAGGTACCAATGCAGCTACTGAATCGACAACGATAACATCTATAGCCCCAGAGCGAACTAGTGCTTCTGTAATCTCTAACGCCTGCTCACCTGTATCTGGTTGTGAGACTATTAAATTTTCTATGTCTATTCCTAATGCTTTTGCATATTCAGGATCTAATGCATTCTCAGCATCAATAAATGCAGCTGTTCCTCCGTTTTTTTGAGCTTCTGCAACTATATGAAGCGCAACTGTAGTTTTACCTGAAGACTCTGGTCCAAAAACCTCAATAATTCTTCCTCTAGGGACTCCACCTATACCAAGTCCTATATCTAATCCTAAACAGCCAGTAGAAATAGCCTCTATGTTTAACTTGCTATCTTCCCCAAGTTTCATTATAGAACCTTTTCCAAATTGTTTTTCTATTTGACCCATAGCAACTTCTAATGCTTTTAATTTTTCGTTATTCATAAATTTCCCCTTTGGGTTCACCATCCTTCTATTAACGAACATCTGTTCTATTTGTAGTATACACTATTTGATTTATATGGTCAACATATAAATCAAACATCCTATTTTTGTCCATTATAGGAAACCTTTATCTGTATTATTAACAGTTTTTCTAAACTTAATCATTTATCAACTCTAATTGTCCCTTTATTTTTAACAAAATAGTCAACACCTGATATTATTGTAATGACTACAGCAGCGCCCATGAAAATATTAGTTAACATATTTAAAATTTCTTTTACATTCATTGACATGCCAATAGTTTTATTACCATAAGATAAATTTATCAATGCAGTAATTATTGCTATTATCTGAATAACGGTTTTTAATTTTCCCCATTTACTAGCAGCAATTACTTTTCCTTCTGCCGCAGCTATTGTTCTTAAACCTGTTACTGCAAATTCTCTAGCAATTATAATCATAGCCACCCAACCATACACAAGATGGAGTTCGACTAATGATACAAGAGCAGCAGTTACTAATAACTTATCGGCTAATGGATCCATAAATTTACCAAAGTTAGTTATTTGATTTCTACTTCTAGCTATATAACCATCCAATTTATCCGTAAGAGAAGCTATTATAAAAATGACTGTAGCTAATTCTCTTCCATAAGGTATTCCTTTAGCTGCTATAAAGAGTAAAAATATAGGTACTAAAAAAATTCTTATCAATGTAAGTTTATTTGCAAGATTCATAGTACACAACTCCTATTAGATCATATTCTAAAGCTTTGACAACTTTAACTTTAACAAATTCACCTCTATTATATAGCTTATCAGATTCAAAAAAAACAGTTCCATCTACTTCTGGTGCCATCTCATAATTTCTACCATAGTAAGTTTTTCCATCTAATCCATCTACTAGAACTTTGTATATTTTTCCTATTTTATTCTTATTTATCTCTTTAGATATATTTTGTTGCAAAATCATCAATTCTTCTTCACGTTTAACTTTTATTTCTTCTGGAATTTGATTTTTCATTTCCGCAGCTTCAGTTCCATCTTCCATTGAATATTTAAAGACTCCTAATTTATCAAATTTAGTATCTTTAATAAATTGTTTTAATTCTTCAAAATTTTCTTCTGTCTCTCCTGGGAATCCAACTATTAATGTAGTTCTAAGTGTTAAACCCTTAATACTTTTTCTCATCTTACTTATATTTTCTGTTATAACTTTTTTTCTTCCTTTTCTTTTCATCAACTTAAGTATATCGTCGCTTATATGTTGAATTGGTATATCTATATATTTGCATACTTTATTATTTGAAGATATCTCACTAATAATTTCATCAGTAATTTCTTCTGCATAGCAGTAAAGTACTCTAATCCACTGAATCCCACTTATTTTAGAAATCTTATTTATTAATATATGTAAACTTTTTTTGCCATATAAATCAATCCCGTATCTAGTAGTATCTTGAGCAACTAATATTATTTCTTTGCACCCATGTTCACTTAACTCTTTAGCCTCTTGTAATATATTCTCCATCTTTCTGCTTCTATATTTCCCTCTAATATTAGGTATTGCACAATATGTACATGCATTATCACAACCTTCAGAAATTCTAATATAAGCAGAATAAGTTGCTGTAGTTAATACTCTTTTACCCTCATTTATATTTTCATCACTGTAATTGCAATATTGTATTTTTATTTTTTTTAAAAGAACTTCTTCTATACTACTCAATAACTTATTATAATCATTGACCCCGAGCATTATATCGAGTTCTGGCATTAATTCAAGCAATTCTTTACCATACCTTTGAGTTAGGCAACCAGTTGCAATTAATACCTTACACTTATATTTTTCTTTATATTTTGACATTTCTAAAATAGTATCTATTGATTCCTGTTTTGAAGACTCTATGAATCCACAAGTATTTACTAAAATTATATCTGCTAGTTTAGGATCATTGGTCATATTATACTTCTCGCTTAAGCTACCTATTATAATTTCACTATCAATTCTATTTTTATCACAACCTAGATTTATAACTCCAACTCTTAAATTTTCCACCAGTCATCCTCCTTGTTTGTCTCCGCGCGTATATCTCATTTATAAACCATTACCTTCCTTGCTTAATTCCATAAGTAGATAATAATTTATTATCTACTTGCATTTGCACACATGAATTATTGTAATTGTGATTTACAAATTAAACAAGGGTATTTACAACTTTTTTTATAAATATTTATATCATTAATTATTTAATTCTGTGTTGCTTAATAATACTTCTCTAGGTTTGCTTCCATTTCTACCTGAAATGATTTTGCGATCCTCCATTTGTTCTATAATTCTTGCTGCTCTATTATACCCTATTTTTAACTTACGTTGCAATAAAGACGTGGATGCTTGATCATTTTCAACAACTATTCTAATTGCCTCATTCAGTAACTCATCAGTATCATCATCTTCATTTTTAGTACTTGAACTACTTTCTATTTCATCTATTATTTCCTTTTCATAATTAACTTCTGTCTTCTGGTCTTTTATAAAATTAACAACCCGCTCAACTTCTTCTTCAGACACAAAAGCCCCTTGTATTCTAATTGGTTTAGGTTCTCCCGTAGGATAAAAAAGCATATCACCTTTACCAAGTAATTTCTCTGCGCCAGAAGAATCTAAAATTGTTCTTGAATCTATTTGACTAGAAACTGCAAAAGATATTCTTGAAGGTATATTAGCCTTTATTACTCCAGTAATAACATCAACTGACGGTCTTTGCGTTGCAATTACTAAATGCATTCCTGCTGCTCTTGCCATCTGGGCTAGTCTTCCAATATATTCTTCTACATCATTAGCGCAAACTGTCATAAGATCTGCTAACTCATCTATTATAATTACAATCCAAGGTAGCTTGCTTTCAACAATGCCTTTACTAGCCAATTCATTATAGCCTTCAATGCTTCTAACATTATTTTCAGCAAAGCTCTTATATCTTCTTGACATCTCATTTACAGCCCAATTTAAAGCACCTGCAGATTTTTTGGGATCTGTTACAACGGGTATCAATAAATGAGGTATACCATTATAAATATTTAATTCGACCACTTTAGGATCAATTAAAAGTAGTTTAACATCCTCTGGTGAATATTTATAAAGTAAACTTATTATTAATGAATTTATACAAACACTCTTTCCAGAACCTGTAGCTCCAGCTACTAACAAATGTGGCATTTTAGTTAAATCTGAAACAACACAATTACCACCTATGTCTTTACCCAAACTAAATGATAAATTTTTGTTGGTTGCCAAAAACTCATTAGACTCTATTACCTCTCTTAAGTATACTGCACTTAACTCTTTGTTTGGCACTTCAATTCCTACAGCCGCCTTGCCTGGTATTGGCGCTTCAATTCTTACTCCTGATGATGCTAAATTAAGTGCAATATCATCAGCTAAGTTTACAATTTTGCTCACCTTTACACCTGCATTAGGCTGAAGCTCAAACCTTGTTACTGAGGGACCTTTCGTAACTTGAATAACTTTTGCTTCAACTCCAAAACTACTTAATGTTTCTTGCAACTTGTTAGCATTATTAAGTAATTCCTTCTTATCATTTTTATTCATTTTAGATGTATTATTTTCATTTAGTAACTCTAGCGTAGGATATTCGTATTTATAGTTTTGCTTTGTATTCGTAGTATTTAATAAAATTTCTTTCTCTAATTCTTGCTTAATAGAATTATCTATATGTTTTACTTTAGAACCTCGCACATTCCCATCTTTAGTATTCTTATTTGCTTCTTCATTATTCGGTATTTCTGAATCATCATCAATATTATTTGACTTAATAAAATCAATTATCTTAATTTTATTACTAATGTTTTTAATAAAACTATTTTTCTCTTCATTTGGAACTACTAATTCTTTTTTCTTATCATTATTTTCTATGTATAACTCCTTATTAGTATTTTTTGTCGCAGTTTTTTTACTAATCAAACTACCTCGAAGGCATACAAAAATATCACGAAGCGATATGTTTAATATTAAAATTAAGCATATAAAATAGATAGCAATAAAAATTATACAACTTCCAACAGCACCAAACAGCGTATACATTGGCACATCAATTGTATAACTTATAATCCCACCATGTAATGAACTTTGTGAGTTATAAATTTTTTTAATCCCCATCAAAAAATTTCCTTTAGAATAATACTTATTTAAAGATAACATTTGTATAAATAGTAATGTATTTATTATAAAAAGTATAATTCCATAAAACTTCTTACTAAAATTTATCTTACCCTTTTTTACAATATAGCAAACACCAATAAATATTATAAAAAATGGTGAAAGATATGCCCCTATCCCTAAAATTGCAAAAAGTACATGATTAACGAATTCACCTATCATACCTGATATAGAATCTGAACTTGAAAATATAGTTGAGAATATACTTAATAAAATTAATATGCCAACTGTTATTAGTATGATTCCAATTATTTCACTATCAGCATTGATACTCCTCGCTGCTTTAGATTTATTGCTTTTTCTAGCCAAAGTATCACCTCTATTTTTATTAGTTCTATCTTTATTATTTCTACAAACTTTATAAATTTCCTCTAACTTTCAATAGATTTGTAAATGAATTTTGGATTAATAATATAAAAATCATATTATATATAGTTAAATTTCATAAAAATAGATATAAATAGATCAAAATGACCTATTTATATCTATTTTTATGCTTTATCTATCATTTCATTTAATTTTGATAATGCTTCACTAATGCCACCAACCTCATCTATTAATCCATTATCAACTGCTTGTTTTCCTATTAGTATTGTACCCATATCGTTTAAAAGCTCATCAGTTTGAATCATTAACCTATTTACAGTTTCTTTATCAATTTTAGAAGTTCTAATAATGAATTCAGTTATTCTTTCCTGCATTTTATTAAAATAATCAAAAGTTTGAGGTACTCCTATTATTAAACCATTCATTCTTATAGGATGAATTATCATAGTTGCAGATGGGGAAATGAATGAGTACTCAGCAGCAGTTGCAAGTGGAATACCTATTGAATGGCCTCCTCCGACTACAAGCGATACAGTTGGTTTACTAACACTTCTAATCATCTCTGCTATTGCAAGACCAGCTTCCACATCTCCACCCACTGTATTTAGAACTATGAGGATACCTTTTACTTTTTCATCTCTTTCCATAGCAATTAATTCTGGAATAACATGTTCATACTTAGTAGCTTTTGTCTGAGGTGATAGCATCATATGCCCTTCTATTTGACCAATAATTGGTAACACTTGAATTTTATCATCCTGAGTTGGTATATTAGTTGTCCCCAGTTCTTTAATACTTTCAACTTGTTGATTCGAATTTTTTTTGTTGCCATTTTTTTTCTTTTCTTCCTTGTTTCTATCAGCTTTCAACATTTACATTCCTCCTAATCCATTTTATTTTGTGCATTAAGAGAAACTCTATACATTTTTATCCTAAATTAAATTCTTTGTGTAACGCATTTATTGCTCTTTTAACATATATGGTTTCTACTAGACACCATATAGTCATATGAGAATCTGCTGTTTGCAACACTTCAATATTTTCCCTTGTTAAGGCTTTCAATATTCTAGCCATGACACCCGGTATACCTTTCATTTTTGAGCCTATAATTGCAAGTTTGCTACAATTTTTCACGAAAGTATATGTCATATTAAGTTCTTGTATTAAATTAGAGAATTTTACAAAATCTTTTTCATCAATTGTAAATATTTTTTCTTTAGGAAAAACATTTATAAGATCAATACTTATAAGATTTTCAGCTAAAATATCAAAAAGATCGTTATAGTTTTGTCCTGAATCTTTACTTATATTTACTTGAACTCGATTATCCATATGAGTAATACCCGTAATAATATTTTCATAACTTTCAGTTTCAAAATTACTAATTACTGTTCCAGCACATTCATTCATAGTATTTTTTATTACTAAAGGAATATTATATTTTCTTGATATTTCAACAGCTCTTGGGTGTATAACCTTTGCTCCTTGTTCCGCAAATTGAAATATTTCATCATAACTTATTTTCTTAATTAAAGTAGCATCAGATACTATTCTAGGATCAGCTGTCATAATTCCATCTACATCAGTGTATATTTGAGTTTCTACAGCGTTAAGTGCTGCCCCTAGTGTTGCAGCAGTAACATCACTTCCGCCTCTTCCTATAGTCGTAATATGCCCATTTTCATCTATGCCTTGGAATCCTGCTACTACAGGGATTTTTCCTTTTTCTAAAACATTCAATATTTTTTTTGTGTCTACATTTAGTATTGCTGCATTGTTATAATTAGCATCTGTATTTATACCTGCTTGTCCCCCAGTTAAAGGCACAGAATCAATTCCATTGTTATTCAATTCATTACACATTATTACAGTACTTATAGTTTCACCACAGCTCATTAACAAATCTATTGCAAATGGATTTGAAACCTTTAACTTCGGATCTATTAGCGATAGTAATGTATCCGTAGCATAAGGCTCACCCTTTCTTCCCATAGCAGATACTACGACCACTGGAAAATATCCTTGATTTTTTGCATTTAAGACTTTTTTTACTACAAGTTTTCTTTTTTCCTTACTTGAGACTGATGTACCCCCAAACTTTTGAATCAATATTTTCATTTATATCCTCCAAAATCAAATATGTGATTTTTTTAAAAATTCATTATCGACATCAATTATTATAGTTCTAGAACCAATTTTTTTAACATAGTCCCAAGGTACTTCAATAATATCATTATTGTGAAAAAAACTAAATTTAGAACTGCCTTCATTTATGATTAAAAACTTTAGAAGACCATTCTCATCAATAACTACATCATTACTACCTAAGTTACTATATTTATCACCATCATTAATATTAATAATTTCATATCTTTCCATTTCGCTATACAGTTTTGTATTATCTTCCATGCAAACATCTCCTTAACAATTCTCATAAAATAATATGGGATTTATTAAAGAGTTATGCATAATTTATATATTTTTGTTAATAAATTTACTTATCTACAGAAATAATTTCACCCTTAAATACTTTTTTAAGCACTTCATTTTGTTTACCTACATATGCAGAATTAACAATGCCATTTTTAAAAGTCTTTTCCATAACTGAATTAACCCTATGCATGTCGATTTCATTGATTTTTTGTAGAACATCTTTAGGTGTATTAATTTTGTTCATAAACATTACAGATCTACCATTACTAAACATTCTACTACTCGTGCTTTCAAGTCCTAAAATATAGCTGCCCTTTAGCTGTTCTTTAGCTTTAAACAATTTTTCATTATTAATTCCAACTGTAGCAAATTTTCTAACTTCTTCTTTTATAGCATTTATAGCAGCTTCTGCTTTTATAGGATTTAGTCATGCATAAATACTCACAACTCCGGTATTTTTAAATGCAGATATATAACAATAAATTGAATAACACATGCCTAATTCCTCACGTATTTTTTGGAATAAAATTGAAGAAGATCCCCCACCTAATATATTACTTAATAATATTAGGCAATAAGTATCGTCATTACCAAGTTCTATACCTGGTATCCCGAGGCTTACATGAAGTTGTTCAATATCTTTTTTTCTGAAAAAATGTTGATTCAATATCTGAGGGTTGCTATACTTAGTTATTTTTTTATTCTTACAACTCCATTTACCAAAATATTTTCGAACTATATTTTCAATATCTTTCATATCGAATTTTCCAGATATAGATATAACCGAATTTTCTGGTATATAATATGAATCTATGTAATCTACTATCATTTTTTTACTAAAAGATTTTACCGTATTAATAGTACCTAAAATGGGTAAGGAGATTGAATCTGAATCCCAAATTGCTCTTGTATGTAAATCTGCTAAAACATCCTCAGGTGAATCCTCACTCATATTTATTTCCTCTACAATTACACCTTTTTCTTTTTCAATATCATCTTCTGAAAAGTTACTATTAAAAAGCATATCTGATAGAATATCTAAAGATAATTCTAAGTAAGTATCTAATGCCTTTATGTAAAAACATGTAGCTTCCCGACCTGTAAATGCATTAAGTTGGCCACCCACATCTTCAATAGCTTCAGCAATTTGTTTAGCAGTTCTATTATGAGTTCCTTTAAATAACATATGTTCAATGAAATGTGATATACCATTGTTGCTTGCATTCTCGTTTCTAGATCCATTTTCTACCCATAAACCCACACTCACAGAATTTACATATTCAATATCTTCAACTACAACTCTTAAACCATTATCTAATTTAAATAAATTATACATATGCGCCTCTCCTTAATGAGAATTTATATTTACTATGTGCATATAAGGGTAATATTATTAAAAAAAAATAAAAAGGCATTTAAGCCCTTCTATTATTCATTCACTTTTTTTTCGTTCTGTTTCTTTTCAGCGTCTTTATTCTCACTATCTTTAATAGCGTCTCTTCTTGAAAGATTTACTCTTCCTTGATTATCTATTTCCATTACTTTTACTAATATTTCATCACCAACTGAAACAATATCTTCTACTTTATTGACTCTAACAAAATCAAGTTTAGAAATGTGTACTAGACCTTCTTTATTAGGAAGAATTGCAACAAAAGCTCCGAAAGCAGCAATTTTTGTTACTTTGCCTAAGTATATTTCCCCTACTTTTACAGACTTAGTCAGCTCTTCAATGATTTTAACTGCTTTATTCGCACAAGCGCTATCAGCAGACATAATTACAATTTTTCCATCATCACTAGTGTCTATTTTAACACCAGTTTCTGCTATAATTTTCTTTATAGTTGCTCCACCTTTACCTATTACATCTCTAATCTTGTCAGGTGCCACAGTTAGTGTGTACATTCTAGGAGCATACTTTGATATTTCTTTTCTAGGTTCACTTATACATTGTTTCATATTTTCTAGTATATGAAGTCTTGCCACTTTTGCATCAGTAATTGCAGTCTTAATGCAATACTCTGACAATCCATGAAGTTTTGTATCTACTTGAATAGCTGTAATACCTTTTTCAGTTCCAGCTACTTTAAAATCCATATCCCCAAAGAAATCTTCTATACCTTGAATATCTGTTATTACTCTTTCCTTAGTTAAGTCAGCGCTTGTAATCAAACCCATTGCTATTCCTGCTGCTGGTCTCTTAATTGGGACGCCTGCATCAAGAAGTGATAAAGTACTTGCACATACACTAGCTTGCGATGTTGAGCCATTAGAACTTAATACTTCTGACACCACACGAATAGCATATGGGAATTCTTCAGCTGATGGTATAAGTGGTTCTAATGCCTTTTCAGCTAGTGCTCCATGTCCGATTTCACGTCTACCAGGCCCACGAAGTGGTTTAGTTTCTCCCACACTATATGCTGGAAAATTATAATGATGCATGTATCGTTTTGTCTTTTCATCACTTATTCCATCTAATGTCTGAGCTTCTCCTAATGCTCCAAGAGTTGTAACTGTCATTACTTGAGTAAGTCCTCTTGTAAATAAACCAGTACCATGTGCTCTTGGAAGTATACCTACCTCAGAACTTAGCGGTCTAACTTCATCGAAAGCTCTTCCATCAGGTCTTCTCTTTTCATTTAACATCATATTTCTAACTATTTCTTTTTGCATATTATAGAAAACTTCACCTATATCTGCTTTTTTATCAGCATATTTCTCATCAAATTCAGAACTCATCTTTTCTTTTATTTCATCTACTTTTGAATTTCTCTCATCTTTATCCATTATGTACATGGCTGTCTTAACCATATCAAATGAAAATTCTCTGACTTCACTTTCAAGAACTTTATCTACTTTATGCAATTTAGGTATGATTTTTTCTTTCCCAAATTTAGCTACAGCTTCTTCTTGGAAGGCTACAATTTTCTTACATGCTTCAAAAGCAAAGGCAATTGCTTTTATCATTACATCTTC
Source organism: Clostridium psychrophilum (assembly GCF_018861705.1). GTDB lineage: Bacteria > Bacillota > Clostridia > Clostridiales > Clostridiaceae > Clostridium_AD > Clostridium_AD psychrophilum. The sequence continues at coordinate 27,064 of NZ_JAHLEC010000023.1, forward strand.
AGGTATTTCGTCCCCATTTGCTTCTATCATTGTTACATTATCTTTTGTTGCGCAAACTGTAAGTTTCATAGAACTAACAGTTCTCTCCTCAAATGTAGGATTTAATATAAATTCACCATCAACTAAGCCAACTGAAACAGTTCCAACGGCATCAGTAAAAGGTATGCTTGATAAACATAATGCTAGTGAAGCTCCGTTCATAGCAAGTATTTCGGGTAAATTATCATGGTCAACTGATAATACAGTACAAATAATTTGAACATCATTTTTATAACCTTTAGGAAATAATGGTCTTAATGGTCTATCTATACCTCTTGCAGTTAAAATTGCTTTTTCTGATGGTCTTGCTTCTCTTTTTATGAAACCACCAGGGATTTTACCAACAGCATAAAGTTTTTCTTCATATTCTACACTTAGTGGAAAAAAATCAATACCATCTCTTGGTTTTTCTGAAGCATTTGCATTAACTAAAACTACTGTTTCTCCATAGCTCATGAAAATTGCACAGTTTGATAACATTCCAACCTTACCATATTCAACTTTAAGATTTCTACCTGCTACAGTAGTCTCTACAATATGAATCATATATTTGCCTCCATTCAATTTATATTAATGTATATTTGCTAATTATTAATATTTTTCATTAACCTAAAATAACAGAGCGGCTAAGCCGCTCTGAATTATTTTCTTAGTCCGAGTTCTGCAAGAATTGCACGATATCTTTCAATATCTTGATTCTTTAAATAACCTAACATACCTTTTCTTTGTCCAACCATCATTAATAGACCTCTTCTTGAATGGTTATCTTTTTTATGAACCTTTAAATGTTCATTTAATTCTGTAATTCTTTCAGTAAGTAGTGCTATTTGCACTTCTGGAGAACCAGTATCTCCTTCATGTCTTGCATGTTTTAACATTATCTCTTGTTTTTTAGCTTTTTCCATTTTACAACACCTCCGAATATAATCCCCATATTCCAAGTACACCGTTGGTGATTCGGTTAACTTAGCATAAGGTTCAATCCATTATAACAAACTAAGATTAATTTGTAAATTAATTTTTACATCATATCACTTATTTTTATAGTTCATGCGTATAAGCATAGTTATTATCTTTTACAAGTTGCTGCTTTAATTCACCAATAGTATTAAATTTAACCTCATCTCTTATTCTGTTTATAAAATTTATTTTAACTGTTTCACCATAAATTTGCTTATCAAAATTAAGAATATGTGTTTCTACAGATAGCTTTCCACCTTCTACGGTAGGATTATATCCTATGTTAGTTATAGCCTTATAAAGATAACTGTTATATTCAACTACAGTATAGTATACTCCACCCTTTGGGAGAATATATTCCTTGTTATAATTTAAATTCACGGTTGGAAATCCAATAGTTCTTCCGATTTGTTTTCCTTTTATTACGTTTCCAGTAATGCTATGTGGACGCCCTAAAAGTTCATTTGCCTTAATAATATTACCTTCAGCAATTAAATGGCGTATTTTTGAACTGCTAACAACTTCATTATCAATATTGATGGCTTCACAGACGTATAGTTTATATCCTAGTTTTGTACTATACTTTTGTAACATTTCTACATCACCTAAATTTTTATAACCAAATCTATAATTAAAACCAATAACTATTCCTTTTGCATTATAACACTCTACCATATTTTTTATAAAATCTTCAGGAGTTATCTTCATAAACTCCTCATCAAACTTTGCTATATTAACTACATCAATACCAGTATCTTCAAGTAAGCTTATTTTTGTATCATTATTCATTATTAATTTTGGACATATTTCTTTGTTAATAACCGACAATGGATGATTTTCAAAAGTACAAATCATACTTTTAACATTGTTTTGTTTTGACAATTTTATAGTTTTGTCTATAAGATGCATATGCCCTAAATGTAGCCCATCAAAACTTCCAAGTGCAATATATGTTGAATATTCTAATTTTGTTTTAAAATTATCTTTTATAATTAACATTTCTATTATGCTCCTATATAAATGATTTTATTAATCTAATACCATCAATACTCTTATCTGCAATTCCAATAAAATCATTTTCATTATTATATATACTATACATATTATTGACTTCAAACTTACACGTTAATGCTTTATCCTTTACTACAACACCATTCAATAAGAACTTAACGAACCTATCCTCTATTACAATTTTTGTATTATCCTGGAATATTTTTTCTATAGGAATAATATGTTTTTGTAAATTTTCTACATTTAATTCATTAACATTTATAGAATCATCAATATGGAATTGTCCTGTAGCAATTCTTTGTAAATTCCACATCATACCACCACATTTTAATGTTTCTCCAATATCATAACATAAACTTCTAATATATGTACCCTTAGAGCATTTTACTCTAAACTTTATATAGGGCGACTTAACATCCATAATATCTATACTATAAATTACTATAGCTCTCGGTTTACGCTCTATTTCTATTCCTGCTCTCGCTAATTCATAAAGTTTTTTTCCATTAACCTTTAGAGCCGAATACATAGGAGGAATTTGATTGTTTTCACCTACAAACGAATTAATAACACGTGTAATTTCTTCATCACTCGAATTTACTTCACTTTCTTTTAGGATTTTTCCTTCTCTATCATAAGTATCTGTAGTAACTCCCAATTTTAATTCAGCTTCATAAATTTTAAAGTCCCCCATTATATAGTCAATAGCCTTTGTTGCTTTTCCTATACAAACAGCTAAAACCCCGCTAGCCTCCGGGTCTAGAGTGCCAGCGTGGCCTACTTTTTTTACATTGCTAATTTTTCTTATTATGCGAACTACATCAAAGGAAGTCATTCCTGTAGGTTTAAATACATTTAGTATGCCATTCATTTAATCAACTCTTTTTCTAAAATTTCCATCAATTTAGCTTTAGTATCATGAAAATTTGCTTCTGCATAAAAGCCTGAAGCTCTGATATGACCTCCACCCTTAAAAACTTCTGCAATTTTGCTAACATCTACAAAGGATTTAGATCTTAAACTTACTTTAACACCATCTTCAACTTCTTTTATGAGAATTGCGACCTCAACAGTATCTATTGAAGTCCCAAAATTAATAATATCTGATGTATCTGAAGATTCTAAATTATATTTTGCTAAAGTCCCTTTAGATATATACATAATACACACTTTACCATGGAGTTCTACAGTAATATTATTAATAATTTCTCCACAAAATTTTACTTTTTCTAACTTATTATTGTCAAAAACCATTCTATGAATTTCACTAAAATCTATACCTGTATTTATAAGCTTTCCTGCTATACCATGAGTCACACATGTTGTGTTTGAATGTCTAAAACAGCCCGTGTCCGTAATTATAGATGTGTACAAACATGTACTTATCTCTCGATCTATTTCTATATCAAGAAGTTTAAGCACATTGTACACAATTTCTCCAACAGCTGAAGCTTTTATATCAACAAAATTTATATCTCCATACAAATCATTAGATAAATGGTGATCTATATTAATTAATTCAAAGTTTTTGTTTTTTATATTTAAATTTGCATTAATCCTTTTAAAATCACCACAATCTAAAACTACTACACAATCTGTGTCCTTTAATAAGTCCTTTGTTTTACCACTTACTTCACTAGAGCATGGCAAGAACAAAAATGTTTGTGAAATAGCTTCTTTTGATATTATATATACTTCTTTGTTTAGTTTTCTGAGTCCAATAAGTAAAGCTAATGCGCTACCTATGCAATCACCATCAGGCGATGTATGAAAAGTTATAGCTATCTTTTGAAAACATTTTATCTTATTAGTAATCTCACTAATTGTCATCATTATTTTCTTCAGCTATATTTTCTTGTTTCTTTTCTTCATCATTCTTATGTTTTTCCTTTATCTGATGAAATATATTTTCCATATGCATTGCACGTTCAATAGTTTCATCTATTTCTATAATAACCTGTGGAACATGTCTTAACTTAACATGAATTCCTATTTCTTTTCTAATAAGACCAGCCGAACTTTTAAGCGCTTTGATTGTTTCTTTCTTAGCAAGTTCATTTCCAAATATACTAACATAAACCTTTGTATAGCTTAAGTCCTTTGTTGTATCAACTTTTGTTACACTAACCATAGCACTTAACCTTGGATCTTTTATTTTGTTTTGAATTGTATTGCTTACATCTTTTTTAATTTCTTCATTTATTCTACCATTTCTATAACTAACCATACAACCCACTACTCCTTATGCTTATATTAATTTAGGTTTTAATTCTTCCATTATAAATGCTTCTATAATGTCGCCCTCTTTAAGATCATTGAATTTTTCAATACTTAATCCACACTCAAATCCAGCAGCAACCTCTTTTGCATCATCTTTAAATCTTTTTAATGAAGCTAATATTGATTCATTAATTACTATTCCATTTCTAATTACTCGTACACTACTATTTCTAGTGATTTTACCACTTAATACATAAGAACCTGCTATTGTTCCTACATTTGAAACTTTATATATTTGCCTTATCTCTACTCTACCTAAAACAACCTCTTTATATACAGGGTCGAGCATTCCAGCCATAGCATCTTTTATATCATCAAGAGCATCATAAATTACTCTATAAGTCTTAATTTCTACTCCTTCTTTTTCTCCAATTGAAGCAGCATTATTATCTGGTCTTACATTAAACCCTATAATTATTGCATTTGATGCAGCCGCAAGAACAACATCTGTTTCTGTAATAGCTCCAACTCCAGAATGAATAACTCTTACTTTAACATTGTCAGTAGACAATTTTTCAAGTGATTGCCTTATAGCCTCTACAGACCCTTGAACATCAGCTTTAACAATTACACTAAGTTCCTTAACATTTCCTTCTTGTATTTGACTATATAAGTTTTCCATTGAAACTCTATTACTAGATTGAAAATGTTCTTCTCTTAAATTTGTTTTTCTAATTTCAGCCATATTTCTTGCAGTTTTTTCATTTTTAACTACATTAAATCTATCTCCAGCTTCTGGCACTTCAGATAAACCAAGTACTTCAACTGGTATAGATGGTCCTGCAGTCTTTATTTTTTTACCCTTATCATCAAACATTGCTCTTATTCTTCCATAAGTTGAACCAACTATTATAGAATCTCCAGTATGTAATGTACCATTTTGTACAAGTAAAGTAGCAAGTGGTCCTCTACCTTTATCAAGTTTTGCTTCTATAACAGTTCCTTTAGCTTTTCTATTAGCATTTGCTTTAAGTTCTAACATTTCTGCTGTAACTACTACCATTTCAAGTAAAGTATCAATACCTTCTTTAGTGTGAGCCGATACTGGAACACAAATTGTATCTCCACCCCAATCTTCTGCTACAAGGCCTTGTTCTGTTAATTCCTGTTTTACTTTATCTGGATTAGCTCCTGGTCTATCTATCTTATTTATAGCTACTATTATTGGTACCTTAGCTGCCTTACAATGATTTATTGCTTCTATAGTTTGTGGCATAATACCATCATCTGCTGCTACAACAAGTATAACTATATCTGTTATTTGAGCACCTCTTGCTCTCATTGCTGTAAAAGCTTCATGTCCTGGTGTGTCTAAAAATGTTATTTTTTCGCCATTAACATCAACAGTATATGCGCCAATATGTTGTGTTATTCCGCCAGCTTCTGTTTCTGTAACCTTAGATTTTCTAATACAGTCAAGAAGTGATGTCTTGCCGTGATCAACATGACCCATAACAGTAACTACAGCTGGTTTTTTATCTGTACCTACTTCATCCTCATCGTCTTCAATGTCTTCATCATCTGCAATCTTCCCTTCTTCAGGATCTTTTAGTACTGCAAGTGCACCATATTTCTCTATTACCTTTTCAGCTGTTGCAAAATCAATTTCCTGATTCATTCCAGCCATAACACCAATAAAAATAAGTTGTTTAATTACTTCAACATAAGGTCTTTTTAACGTATCAGCTAAATCTTTAACAGTAATTGTACTGTCGATTACTACAACTTCATCATCAATTGCCTCAACAGTATTGTTACCACTTCCTACCTCATCTCTACCTTTTTTACCTCTTTTTCTAATAACGACTTTGTTTGCATCATCATTAGCTATATTTTCATAATGTTCTACTGTTTCATTTTTACTTTCTTTAAGTCCTGAGTTTTCATCACTATATAGTTCTTTTATTAACTCAGCATCCTCTTCTTCAATCACACTCATATGATTTTTGGCCTTTATACTAAACTCTTCGAATAGTACATTAATTAATTCTTTACTTGACACCTCTAACTCTTTTGCTAATTCATATATTCTGACTTTTGCCAAATCATTCACCCCCGAAATTTGATTTATTCATTGTTTTCATTCCATAAGCTTAATAGCTTACTGCTCATTCCTTTATCATTTACGCAGACAACATTAATTTCTGGTCTTCCTAAACACTTGCCTAAAATTTCATTTGGAACCCCTTCTATAAGAGGTATAACGTTTTTACTTCCTAATCTTTTGAATTTATCTTTAGTATTTATTGCACTTTCTTCTGACAGAATTATAAGGGTTCCTCTTCCATGTGCGAGTGCGTCTTCACACTGATTGTAACCTTCAATAAGTTTACCTGCCTTTTTAGTTAAACCCAAGAATTGAAAAAATTTATTATTCATTATCTATCTCATCCTCATAATTTATCTTATCCTTTAGTTTTCCATAAATTTCTTCGCTAATTTTTCCACCTAAATTTCGCTCTAATCTTTTTGTTTTATAAGATTTTTCAAAGCACTCTATGTTATTACAAATATAAGCACCCCTACCAGGCTTTTTACCTGTTAAATCTATAGATATTTCTCCTTCTTTACTATGCACTATGCGTAATAATTCTTTTTTACATTTCATTTCCATACATCCTGTGCACATGCGTTGAGGTATTTTTTTAACCTTCATAAAGTATCACCTACTCCTGCGTAATGGTTTCGACTTCTTCATTTTCGACTTCTTTATTTTCACTTTCTTCTACTTCTTCAACTTCATCCATATTATATTGTGCTTGAGTTCTAGATTTAATATCAATCTTCCAACCAGTTAGTCTTGCTGCCAATCTAACATTCTGACCTTCTTTTCCAATAGCCAAAGACAATTGATTATCTTCCACTATTACCTTTGCAGATTTAGAAGCTTCTTCAACCACTACATTCAATACCTTTGCAGGACTTAAAGCATTTGAAATATACTCCTCGGATTTCTTACTCCACTTAATAATGTCAATTTTTTCATTTTTTAATTCATTAACTATATTTTGAACTCTAGTACCTTTAGGTCCAACACAAGCTCCCATAGCATCAACATTTTCATCATTTGAATATACTGCAATTTTTGTTCTTGACCCTGCTTCTCTTGAAATACTTTTTATTTCGACTACACCACCAAATACTTCTGGCACTTCTAATTCAAATAGTCGTTTTACAAGACCTGGATGAGTCCTTGATACCCCTATTTGAGCACCTTTAGTAGTGTTTTTAACTTCAACAATATATAGTTTCAATTTTTCATTAAAATTATATTCTTCTCCAGGCATTTGCTCATTAGTTCCAAGCACAGCTTCAATTTTACCTAAATCTATAAATACATTGCCTCTATCTTTTCTTATAACAGTTCCTGTAATAATATCAAACTCTTTTGTAATAAATTCATTGTATATTATATTTCTCTCGGCTTCTTTAATTCTTTGAACAACTACTTGTTTTGCAGATTGTGCGGCTATTCTGCCAAATTTTCTTGGAGTAACTTCAATATCAACAATATCATCAATCTCATATTTAGGGCTGTATTCCTTTGCTGCCTCTAGTGATATTTCATTAACTTCCTCAACTACTTCTTCTACAACTGTTTTTTGACCATAAACGTGTATCTCACCTGTTTCTCTGTTCATTGTCACTTTTACATTTTGACTATTATTAGATAGAGTAGCAAAATTCTTTTTATATGCTGCAACTAATGCATCTTCAATAGTTTCGAAAAGTAAATCCTCACTAATTCCCTTTTGATCTACAATTTCTCTCAATGCTTCAATAAATTCCTGATTCATTTTAACTTCCTCCTTACAGCACTGGTTTTAAACTCACAATGGATATCTTTTCTTTTGGAATAAATATATTATTCCCATCATATTGAATTTCTATTTGTGCATCAGAAAATCCTAATAAATTGCCCTCAAGTTTTTTCATTCCCTCATATAGACTACTAAAGTTTATTAGTACATTCTGACCTATGTATTTTTTTAGGTGATTATCATTATATAAAATCCTCTCAATTCCTGGGGAGGATACCTCTAAACAGTAACTATCTTTTATTGGGTCTTCTACATCTAATACTTCGCTTATTGCTCTACTTGTTTTTTCACAATCTTCTAATGAAATTCCATTAGAATTGTCTATATAAATTCTCAGATAATTTTCTCCTGCTTCTTTTATATATTCCAAGTGATATAATTCGCAATTATTTTTTTCAACTATAGGTTGAGTTATTTTTCTAATCTTTTGTAACAAGGTATTATTTTTCACTTTAACACCCTCCTTTTATTAATATTTTATACAATTATTAACATATTTAATCAAACTATTATAATTAAAACGCAACTAATAGTTGCGTTTCAATAAATAGAGAGTAGGCGGGCCTACTCTCGTACAATAAATTACCAATGGTAACTAATATATATTATTCTATCATATAAAATTTGCTAATTCAAGGGTTTATTACATTTCCTTAAAAAAACGATAACTGATTTGTATCAGGAAGATCCTTTAAACACCCATGATTATCTAGTGATTCTATAACTGTCTTAGAAACTTTGCATCGAATTCTCAAATCTTCTTTGGATATAAACTCTCCTTCATCCCTTAACAGAACTATACTTTTAGCAGCGTTTTCTCCTACACCTTCAAGGGCACTAAATGGAGGTCTTATTGAATCTTCTTCAATTGTAAATTTAACAGCTTCTGACTTATAAAGATCTACATTCAATAGTTTTATTCCTCTTTTATACATTTCAAAAGATAATTCAAGCGCTGTGAGAAGACCTTTTTCTTTCATTCCAATATCTTTACCCATAGCTGATAATTCATCCATTTTTGCTTTTATAGCTCCTTCACCTTTTACAATCAGATTTGCATCAAAATCATTCGCTCTTATAGTAAAAAAAGTAGCATAATATTCCTTTGGATAATAAACCTTATAATATGCTATTCTAATAGCCATCATTACATATGCTACTGCATGGCCCTTAGGAAACATGTATTTTATTTTTTTACATGAGCCTATATACCAATCTGGGACGTCATGCTCTTTCATTACTTTCTCATGTTCTTCTGAAAGTCCTTTACCTTTTCTTACTTTCTCCATGATAGTAAAAGCAGTTTTCGGTGGCAAATCTTTATGTAATAGATAAACCATTATATCATCTCTTGTTGAAATGCAATCTTTAAGTGTTGTAAAACCTTCTTTAATATAATATTGTGCATTGTTAATCCATACATCCGTACCATGAGATAACCCAGAAATCCTAACTAAGTCAGAAAAAGATTTAGGTCTCGTATCTAAAAGCATTTGCCTAACAAATTTTGTACCAAATTCTGGTACGCCATAACTTCCTACTTCACAATCCAATTCTTTAGCAGTAAGTCCTAATGCCTCTGGGGACGTAAATAAGCTAATAACCTTAGGATCCGATAATGGAATAGTTAGAGGATCAAGTCCTGTTAAATCTTGAAGCATTTTTAGCATTGTGGGATCATCATGGCCAAGAATATCAAGCTTTAATAACCTGCCACTTATGGAATGATAATCAAAATGTGTTGTTATAATATCTGAATTTGGGTCATCCGCTGGGTGCTGTATTGGGCAAAAATTATATATCTCATTGTCACTTGGAACAACCATTATTCCACCTGGATGTTGCCCAGAAGTTCTCTTAACACCAGTACACCCTTGTACAAGCCGCTCTATTTCAGCTTGAGGTACCATGATATCTTTTTCACCCAAATATTTTTTTACATAACCATAAGCAGTTTTCTCAGCAATGGTTCCAATGGTTCCCGCCTTAAAAGTATGACCCTTACCAAATAGTACCTCTGTATACCTGTGTATGTCTGCTTGATTGTCTCCTGAAAAGTTCAAATCTATATCTGGTTCTTTATCTCCTTCAAATCCTAAAAAAGTTTCAAATGGAATATCAAAACCATCTTTTTTATATAAAGTACCACAATCAGGGCAATTTTTATCAGGTAAATCAGCACCTGAACCAATAGATCCATCTAAAATAAATTCACTTTTTTTGCAATTTGGACATATATAATGAGGCGGAAGTCCATTTACTTCAGTTATATTAGACATATTAGCTGCAAAAGAAGATCCAACTGAACCTCTCGATCCTACTAAATAGCCATCAGCAAGTGACTTTGCTACTAATTTTTCAGCTATTAAGTAAAGCACTGCATATCCATGACCTATAATAGAGTTTAATTCCTTATCCAATCTTTTCTTAACTATCTCAGGTAATGGGTCTCCATATATAGAATGAACTTTATCTGAGGTCATCTTCCTGATGTCCTCTTCAGCCCCTGGTATTGTAGGCGTAAAAGTTCCATCTGGTATTGGTTTTATAACTTCTATAATTTCAGCGATTTTATTTGGATTATAAATTACAACTTCTCTGCACTTTTTTTCACCTAAATATGAAAATTCTTTTAACATCTCATTCGTAGTTTTAAAATATAGTGGAGGTTGGTCATCTGCATCTGAAAACCCTTTTCCAGCCATTAAAATTCTTCGAAAGACTTCATCAGAAGGCTCTAAAAAATGTACATCTCCTGTTGCTACCACTGGCAAATTGTTTTTTTCTCCAATTGAACATATCTTTCTATTAATGTCCATTAATTCATTTTCATCTTTCACTGTACCATTTTTAATCATAAACTTATTATTTAAAAGGGGTTGTATTTCTAAGTAATCATAAAATTCTACTATTTTTTTCATATCTTCTTCAGATTTTCCTTGTAATACTTCCTTGTATACTTGTCCAGCTTCACATGCCGATCCTACTATAAGACCCTCTCTATACTCTTTAATTACAGTTTTAGGAAGTCTAGGCCGTCTATGAAAATATTCCAAATTTGATTTTGAAATAAGCTTATAAAGATTCTTAAGACCAATCATATTTTTAACCAATATAATTACATGATAAGTATTAGCCTTCTTTATATTGAAATCGCCTAAAAATTCTTTGTTCAAAGTTTCTAAGTCTAAAATGTTCTTTTCTTTAAGTAAATCAAAACATTGTAATAATATTTCTGCAGTAGCTTTAGCATCATCGGCCGCTCTATGATGATTTTCAAGTGATATTCCCAAATGTTTTGCTACGTTATTTAACTTAAATGTTTTAATATCTTTGAACAAAAATTTAACTAAAGGAATTGTGTCCATAATTGGATTTTCAAACTTCATATTTAACCGATGTGAATTTTTTTTGATAAAAGCTGTATCAAAACCAGCATTGTGGGCCACAACCACACTATTTTTTGCAAATTCTAAAAACTTAGGAAGTATTTCTTTAATAGATGCTGCATCCGAAACAGTGTCATTTGTAATTCCAGTTAACTCTACAATTTTATAAGGTATGTCTATTCCAGGATTTACAAATTCATTAAATCTATCAACTACTTTTCCACCCTCAATTTTTATTGCACCAATTTGAATAATGCTGTCATTTTCACTTGAAAGACCAGTTGTTTCTATATCAAAAACTACATAGCAATCATCTAAACTTTCTTTTTTATTATTAATGACAATTGGAACTCCATCATCGACTAAATACCCCTCTACACCATATAAAATTTTAATTTTATACTTTTTAGCAGCATCCATAGCTTCCGGGAAAGCTTGTACTACACCATGGTCAGTTATTGCAACAGCAGCGTGTCCCCATTTAGCAGCTCTTTCAACAAGCTTAGTTGTAGGACTCATCCCATCCATAGCACTCATTTGTGTGTGCAAATGAAGCTCAACTCTTTTCTCCTGTGAGGTATCCATTCTTTCTATTTTTTTAAGTTTTACTATATCTCTTGCCATTACAACAACTTCTTTTGCATAAGTATCAAAACTAGCTTCTCCACGTACCTTGCAAAACAGTCCTACTTTAACTTCATCCATTATTTTTTCAACATCTTTTGGCTTTGGAAAACATTTAACTGTTATTGAACTCGAATAATCTGTAATAAAAAATGTAATTATTATTCTACCAGTTTTCGTTTCAATTATATTTACCTTGAATATATCTCCACTTGTACATATTATTCCAGAAGTTTCATTAATATCCTTTATTTCTGTGATTTCATCATTTATGTTTCTTCCCATTATGGTATTTGCATCAGCTTTTTCACCTTTTTTATAACCTGGTCTACTATATTTATTTGATGCATACCCGTTGCTCTCTTTATTTTTATTTTTGGGTTTGTCTTTATTTTCGATATTAATATTTTTTATTATTTCCTTTACTATAGTTTCATTTTCCTTTTCTTTCTTTTCAAAATAATTTTCTTTTGAAAGTTTACTGTTATGTTCTAATTTAACTATAGTATTAACTCCAAACATATCATTTATGGTGTTTTTTAAAAGCGTTTCTATGTTCTTGTCCCTCAAGATTTTGCACATAAAATCATTGCCACACTGAATTTTAAGGGTACCTTTTTCAATTATTCTAGAAGATTTAAGCAAACTATCCTTGCTTGATGGTTGTGAAGTAGCTATAACATTTACAACATCTAACCAATATTTGTCTTTTACATCCTCTAAAGTAGCATCTGACACATCTCGATAGCAAATTAGTTGTATATCCTTAAATTTACATAATCGTTTTAAAATAATCTTTTTAATTAATATCTTTTTATTATCATCTATGTCTTCAAGAGATTTAATTAATACCCTTAATTTATTGCTTTTTTTAAGGTATTGAACTCTCAATACCTTAATATCATCTACTAATGATTCTTCATTTAAATTGAAATCATTTTTAAGCATTTCAGCTAGACTGACATTCATTAGTATTCCTCCTGGTAAGACCTTTATAGTTTATTTATCTCGTGAATAAGTTCTTCAACTAAATCTTCTTCCTTAACAGTCTTAATTATTTCACCTTTTTTAAATATGAGTCCAACCCCATTTCCTCCAGCAATGCCAATATCAGCTTCTTTTGCCTCTCCAGGACCATTAACTGTGCACCCCATTATTGCAATCTTTATATTCTTAGTACATAATTTCAATCTTTCTTCAACTTCATTCGCTATTTTTATAAGATCAATTTGAGTTCTTCCACAAGTTGGACAGGATACAAATTTAATTCCATCATCTATATAACCTAACGATTTTAAAATTTCTCTGCCAACTTTAACCTCATCTACTACATCCCCAGTTAATGATACCCTTATAGTGTCTCCGATGCCTTCAGCTAAAAGTGATCCAATACCTATGCTTGATTTTATTGTTCCTCTCCATGTAGTACCAGCCTCAGTAACCCCTAGGTGTAGTGGATAATCAACTTTTCCCGATAGTATTTTATAACTTTCAATCATCATAACTACATCTGAAGATTTTATAGAAATAACTATATCATAAAAATTTAAATCTTCAAGTATTTTAACATGCCTCAATGCGCTTTCTACTAAAGCCTGCGCACAGACATATCCGTACTTTTGAAGGATATCTTTTTCTAGTGATCCTGAATTAACACCAATTCTTATAGGTATACCTTTCTCTTTAGCTGCATCTGCCACTAATTTTATTCTATCTATACTTCCAATATTGCCTGGGTTAATCCTTAATTTTGATACCCCATTCTCAATAGATTTTAAAGCTAGCCTATAATCAAAATGAACATCTGCCACAAGTGGTATGTTAATTCCTTTCATGATACCTTTAATAGCCTCTGCTGCTACCATATCAGGCACAGCACAACGTACAATATCGCATCCTTCCTTTTCAAGCTTAAGGATTTGTTTTATTGTAGCCTCTACGTCTCTTGTATCTGTGTTTGTCATTGATTGCACTGCTATCTTAGAATCTCCACCTATATAGATATTTCCAATCTTTATCTTCTTTGTTTGTTTTGCTCTAATAACCTTCATATACTTCATCTCCTAGAATTTTAACGGACTAACTATATCCTTAACAACTACTAACACCATTAATGCCATTAAAATCATAAATCCAATATAATTTATAACACCAACTTTATTGTCATCTAATTTTTTACCCGTTATTATTTCGAATAATAACATAAAAATCCATCCTCCATCTAAAGCTGGAAAAGGTATTATATTGAATATTCCTAGTTGTACACTCATTAACGCCGTAAAATACATTAAAGTTGTAAAACCAGCTTGTGCAGACATTGTTGAAATTCTTATTATGCTTATTGGTCCTCCTACGTCATTAGCAGAAAATTTTCCGTGGAATATAGTACCGAAAAATCCAAAGGTTTGTTTTGCAGTACTAATAGTTTGATCAAAGCCATAATTTATAGATTCACCTAAGTTCAACTTTTTCTCTACACCAGAAACCCCAATTCCAATTTTATATCTATTTTCTTTTACATCTTTAATAGGTTTAAGCGAAAATTTCTTAAGTTTCGAGTCTCTAACAACCTCAATGTTCATATTTCCACCTTTAGCAACATAAATTTCGTTTAAAAATTCATCCCATCTATCTATATTAACCTTATTAACCTTAGTAATTTCATCACCAGTTTGTAATCCAGCTTTCATTGCAGGACTATTGGGCAGTACTTGCCCTACTATTGGTAATATATATCCCTTTGCGGCACCTACGAAAATAAATAATACAACTGCTAGTATTAAATTCATAATTGCACCAGCAGAAACTATGCTAAGTTTTTGAAGCGGTGTTTTGCTCGTAAACGATCTTGGATCTGCACTTGATTCCTCTTCACCCTCCATTTTAACATAACCACCAATAGGAAATGCTTTAATTAAATATTCCGTTTCTTTTCCTTTAATTCCAAAAAGCTTAGGCCCCATACCTAAAGAAAATTCGCTTACCTTTACTCCATTTAATTTGCATAACATAAAATGGCCTAGTTCATGTATTATAACCAAAAGACTAAATGCTAATATAGCCATAATAATATATGGAATGTTTACTATAATGCTTGTAAGACTATTAAACATAACAATTTTCCTCCCTATTTTTTATCATAACTATTTTTTACATATTCTTTAACCATTAAGTCAATTGCTAAAATTTCTTCTAAATTTGGATTAGCATTGTGTTCGAATTTACCCATACATTCTTCTACAATATCCTCTATTTGAAGATATTTGATTTTGTAGTCTAAAAAAAGTTCAACAGCTGCTTCATTCGCTGAATTCATAATAGCAGGCATATTTCCGCCCATTTTTCCTGCCATAAATGCTAATTTAAGACATTTGAACGTATTCATATCCGGTTTATCAAAAGTCAAATTACCCATATTATAAAAATCTAGTTCTTTAATAACAGTTTTAATTCTTTGGGGATAGTTTATAGCATACTGAATGGGGAGTCTCATGTCAGTAGAACTCATCTGTGCTATTACACTCCCATCTATATACTCAACCATAGAATGTATTATACTTTGGGGATGAACTACCACCTGAATATTTTCATAATCAATGCCAAACAACCAATGTGCCTCTATAACTTCTAGTCCTTTATTCATAAGTGTTGATGAATCAACTGATATCTTTTTACCCATATTCCATTTAGGGTGTTTAATAGCCTCTTCAGGTTTTATGTCTATTAGTTGTTGTCTGCATTTGCCTCTAAATGGGCCACCTGATGCAGTTATTATTAATTTGTTAACTGTTTCTAATTTATTACCTTGTAAACATTGAAAAATAGCACCATGTTCTGAATCAACAGGTAAAATATTTACATGATGTTCTCTAGCCGCATCAATAACTAGTTTACCTGCTGCAACTAGTGTTTCTTTATTCGCTAAAGCAATATCTTTTCCTGCATTAATAGCTTTCATAGTAGGAACCAAACCTATCATACCTACAACTGAAGTTACAACAATATCAACTTCCGGTATTGTGCTTATATAATTTAATCCATCTAACCCCTGCAAAATTTCAATTGTATATTTTTTTGAGCTACAATATTTTTTAAGCTTTATTGAAGCACCCATATCCATCATTGCAACATATTTTGGATTAAATTCATCAATTATTGGTATGATTTTTTCCCAATTAATATTAGCGGATATGCCAACAATAGTAAAATTATCAATATCTTTTCGAATAACATCTAAAGTTTGAGTTCCTATGGACCCAGTAGCTCCTAAAATAGTAAGTTTCTTCACGTATATCTCTCCATTCATTTAAAACTATGTTTTATAATTTATATGTTAATAAAATTAGTATTACTACAAAATAGCTTCACAAAGAATTATATCCAATAATACCATAAATTAACTTAATAATCATAATATATTTTTCGAATTTAAATGCCTAATAAAGTTTTATAATAATAAACAGAGCAAGATTATTATTCATTTCTACATTTTATTTAAACCTTTCACTCACATTTATTAATAATTTTTTTAGTTACTAATTCTTCTACAGAATATAATATATCATATTTGTATATTAAAATAAAGCAAGTAATACTATCGGTGATTATATAGCTATATTATTAAATTTAGAATGTTATTTTATATTAAATTCAATATTAATATTATTATATTCAATAATTAATACATATATTAGTACATAATATGATTTAATCATTGCTTCAAATTACTTTATCTAACAATAAAATCATATATTGTCATGAATGCCAATCTACAATTGATTGTTTTATTTACATTCTACACAATATATGATTTTTTACCCCACATATTATAAATAAGTTTATTGTTTTTTTATCTTAATTATAATTTCATTATAAATGTAATATAATAAAATGCAACTACAGACACAAATAAAATACTATCAAATCGGTCCAAAATTCCACCATGACCAGGTATAAGACTCGAGTAATCTTTGGCTCCAACAAATCGCTTTATTGATGACGCAATTAAATCTCCAAATTGTCCAAAAATACCGCAAAGTACACCAATTATAGAATAATGATATAACTTTATAGGCACACCATATCTTGATATAACATATCCATAAATTGTGCATCCTATAATGCTCCCCAGGAGCCCACCAATTGATCCCTCAATTGTTTTGTTAGGGCTTACTTTAGGACATAGTTTATGCTTACCACCTTTTCCTAAAATTCTTCCACAATAGTAAGCTGCCGTATCACAACCCCATGAACAAATAAATATAATCCATACTAAGTATTCACCATAGCTTTTATTATTTATAAATACTATAAAACTAAAAAATACTGCTACATATAAAAATCCAAATATAGTAAGAGCAATATCTACGAAATTATAACTTGTATAAATAACAGGAATACATAATAATAATAACGTTACTGCTATTAAAATATATATATTAAAACTTAATAAAAAATCATTGCCCATATTTAGATAATATACTATGCATAATATATATCCTACAATTCCAATAGGCTTATAATGTTTTTTTCTAGAAACCTTATAAAACTCATACATCCCCAGAAGTGAAAGCACCATAACAATATATTTTAAGTAATCTCCTCCTAAAAATATAAATATTATTAATGGAGCTAAAACAAGTGCTCCTATATATCTATTATTCATAATTTTCTCCCCTATTTAACCTTTCCAAATCTTCTATCTCTTTTTTGATAATCTGATATTGCAAGTTTCAACTCTTTTTCATGAAAATCCGGCCAATTAATATTTGAAAACCAAAATTCAGAATATGCGCTCTGCCACAATAAAAAATTACTTAATCGCAATTCTCCACTTGGTCTAATTATTAAATCTGGATCTGGCATATCTCTAGTATACATATAATTTGAAAATATATCCTCAGTTATTTTATCTTCTGATATTTTCCCACTATTTAAATCTAAACAAATTTCTTTTACAGCGTCTACTATTTCATTTCTTCCACCATAATTTAAAGCTAAATTTAAAGTTAATCCCTTATTATTTCTTGTTTTTTCATAAGCATTGTCTAATTCGACTCTGCATATCTTTGGTAATTTAGATATATCGCCTATAGAATTAATTACAACATCATTAGCATTTAATTCTTCAATCTCGCTTTTCAAGTAATCTACTAACAATTTCATTAAAGAATTGACTTCTTTTAAAGGCCTCTTCCAGTTTTCAGTTGAGAATGCATATAGTGTTAAATATTCAACTCCCAATTTGTTTGATTCTTTTACAATTCTTCTAATTGCCTCTACACCTGCTTTATGCCCAAGCGCTCTGGGCAAATTATGTTCTTTAGCCCATCTACCATTTCCATCCATTATTATTGCAATGTGTCTAGGTATTTTGGACATATCTAAATCATAATCATTACTTATTTCTTCATTTTTTTTTAAAAAAGCGAATAATTTTTTCAATAAAATTCCCTCCTTTTTTCTAACTGCGTTATAATTTTAAATAGAACCTGCAGTTATGCAGGTTCTATTTAAAATTATATACTAAACTGACATTATTTCTTTTTCCTTATTATCAATTAATTTATCTAACTCTTTAATAAATTTATCTGTTTCCTTTTGTGTAATGTTTTCAGCGTCTTTAGCTTCATCTTCAGTGATTTTGCTACTTTTTTTCAAGCCCTTAATTTTATCATTAGCATCTCGCCTTATAGATCTTACAGCTACTTTAGCTTCTTCTCCCGTTTTTTTCACTACTTTAATCAAGTTTTTTCTTGTTTCTTCAGTAAGTTCAGGAATAATTAGTCTAATAACTGATCCATCACTAGACGGATTTAATCCTAAATCAGATTTCAATATAGCCTTTTCAATGTCCTTGACTGTAGATTTATCCCATGGCTGAATTAATAATACTCTAGGTTCAGGTGACGAAATATTTGCTACTTGACTTAATGGTACAAGACTTCCATAACTTTCAACACGAATTCTATCTAGCATTGAAGAATTTGCTCTTCCTGCTTTCAAACTTGAAAGCTCATGTTTTAAAACAGTAATGGACTTATTCATTTTTTCATCAGCGATACTAATAATTTCTTTAATCATAGAATTTCCTCCATTTATAGTGATTATTTAGTTGAAGCAGATACTAAAGTACCAATTTTTTCTCCTAAAATTGCTTTTTTGATATTTTCAGGTTTATCCAGTCCAAAAACTAATATTGGTATATTATTGTCCATACATAATGATGTAGCCGTAGAATCCATAACTTGAAGCTCTTTTTCAAGTACATTAAGGTAACTAAGATGATCAAATTTTTTTGCATCTTTATACTTGTGAGGATCTTTATCGTAAACTCCGTCCACTTTTTTAGCAAGTAAAATTACTTCAGCCTCTATTTCTGCCGCCCTAAGTGCTGCAGCTGTATCTGTTGAAAAATATGGATTACCAGTTCCAGCTGCAAATATAACAACTCTACCCTTCTCTAAATGTCTCATTGCTTTTCTTCTTATAAAAGGTTCTGCTACTGCCTTCATTTCAATGGCAGTTTGTACTCTAGTATTTACGCCTATATTTTCTAAAGAATCTTGAAGTGCTAAAGCATTAATGCAAGTTGCCATCATTCCCATATAATCTGCAGTAGTCCTATCCATGCCTTCGCCGCTTCTACCACGCCATATATTTCCACCACCAACAACTATTCCTATTTCAACACCTAATTCAACCATTTCTTTTATTTGATGTGCTATTACATTTGTAATTTCAAAATCTATTCCAAATCCTTTTTCACCAGCTAAAGCTTCTCCAGAAATCTTTAACATAATTCTTTTATATTTAGCAACCTCCATAAACATTATACCTCCTGAATTAAAGCAATACTATTTTAAAGTATTGCTTATTTTAAAAAAGAGAACACCTAGTGTTCTCTTTAATTATTATTTGCCTTGAACTTGTCTTTGAACTTCTTCAGCAAAATTTTCTTCCTTCTTTTGTATTCCCTCTCCTCTTTCAAATCTTACATATCTTGTTACTTTTATGTCAGCACCAAGTTTTTTGGATTCTTCTTGAAGATATTTTTTAATAGTATAGTCAGAATTTTTAACCCATATTTGTTCAAGCAAACAAACTTCTTTAAAATATTTGTTAACTCTACCCAAAACCATTTTTTCAACGATTTTTTCAGGTTTGCCTTCATTTATTGCTTGAATTCTATATATTTCTTTTTCTTTTTCTAAGGTTTCATTATCAACACAAGTATTGTCTAAGAATAAGGGACTAGCAGCTGCAATCTGCATTGCAATATCTTTAGCTACTTTAATTAACACATCATCCTGTTTTTCACAAGATAATTCTACTAAAACGCCTATTCTTCCACCAGCATGAACATAGCTTTGAACTATACCTTTTTCAATTGAAAACCTTTGAAATCTTCTTACAGACATGTTCTCACCTAATTTTGCTATTAAAGCTGTAACAGCATCATTAATAGTCATAGCTGCATCAGCTATGTATTTTTCACTAACTAATTGCTCAATAGTTGTAGAACTCGTTTGAACTGCTTGAATTGCTATGTTCTTTGCTAAAGTAATAAAATCTTCATTATCAGCTACAAAATCTGTTTCACAATTAACTTCAACAACAGATCCAACTTTCATATTCTCTGAAATATATGTGCAGACTAATCCTTCTGCAGCTATCCTTCCAGATTTTTTAGCAGCAGCTGCTAAACCTTTTTCTCTTAAAAGTTCAACTGATTTTTCCATGTCACCATCCGTTTCACTAAGAGCTCTTTTACAGTTCATCATTCCGGCACCAGTTTTTTCTCTTAACTCTTTAACCATGCTTGCAGTAATCATTATTATTTCCTCCTATTCCTATCTAACTTAAAAGGTAAATGAAAGAATTAACTTCCACCTACCCCTTAACTTTCCTACCAATAATCATCTTATTATTTAATTAGATAAATATAGTTACTATTATTCTGATAATTGTTCTCCCTGTTTTCCTTCTATAATAGCATCAGCTAATCTTTCAGTTATTAACTTAACTGCTCTTATAGCATCATCATTTCCTGGAATTACATAATCGACTTCATCTGGGTCACAGTTTGTATCAACTATTGCAACTACAGGAATTCCAAGAATTTTAGCTTCAGAAATTGCATTTTTTTCTTTTCTTGGATCTACAACAAATATAGCTCCAATTTTATTTGCATCCATGTTTCTAATTCCGCCTAAATTCTTTTCTAATTTTTCTCTTTCGTTTTTAAGATGACTTACTTCTTTTTTAGGAAGAACTTCAAAAATCCCGTCTTCTTCCATTTTATATAATTCTTCTAATCTCATTATTCTTGTTTTAATTGTTTTAAAGTTAGTTAACATTCCACCTAACCATCTATTATTTACAAAATGCATTCCTGCTCTTACAGATTCAAATTTAATAGCTTCTTGAGCTTGCTTTTTTGTTCCTACAAATAAGACGTCCTTACCTTCTTCAGATACAGATTTAATAAAGTCATATGCCTCATCGATTTTTCTTACTGTCTTTTGTAAATCGATAATGTATATCCCGTTTCTTTCTGTAAATATGTATGGTGCCATTTTAGGATTCCATCTTCTAGTTTGATGTCCGAAGTGAACACCTGCCTCTAATAATTGTTTCATTGAAATAACTGCCATTAATAATAACCTCCTTGGTTTTTACCTCCATTACCATCATCTTACTGAAGCCCAAATATAGGGACCCTTCCATAATTAAGTAATGTGTGTATTTTCTCACGTGTGTAGTATATCACAAAGTAATAATGTATTCAACAAAAAATATTATAAAATAATACATTTTTATAAAAACCTCAATTGCAAAAGTAAATTCCACCCCAATACATAAAACAGTGGAAGTTAGTCTTACAAATTAAAAGGTAGATTTTACCTTTACAAATTATTATAATAATATTAGATAT
>NZ_JAHLEC010000024.1 GCF_018861705.1 Clostridium psychrophilum
GATGCTTACAGCTCTGCCAAGAGATGCTTACAGCTCTGCCAAGAGATGCTTACAGCTCTGCCAAGAGATGCTTACAGCTCTGCCAAGAGATGCTTACAGCTCTGCCAAGAGCTGATACAGCTCCGGGAGGAGATGATTATAGCTCTGTAAGAGATAATTAGTTCCTAAGCGATTTTGCTTTACCTATTGTTCCATGAAGTCCATTCCATAAGTAATTATGTTGATTTACCCCATTAGCATAATCATTATTTTTCCAGGTTGTAAGAAATTGCAATAAAGTAACTTTATCAGGATATCCACTGTCTTTAACCTCTGCAATGAGCTGGTTACAATTATTAGTAGTTATCGGTACTTCCCCCCATACTTCTCCGTCTACTGCCACAATTTTAGTATTTATCATTTTATGCATTTTATTATATAACACTGCCTCTTGATCACTAATAACATCAGTCGATTCATTTGGCTTTATTGCAACCACTTTGTTAACTATATTCTTTTTTATTTGAACAGCTTGTACAATTGATGGACTCCCTTGTTTATCTGGTTTATGTTGTGAATAATAACCACCTGCCCCTAATATGGCAATTACTAATGCTATACTGCTCATTACAAGCCATTTCCCTTTTAATCGATTTTTCATCATATAATTTTACCCCCTTTAATATATGGCTTTGATAGTCAATTGAAAGATATTATATCGTTTACTTTTCATTTTTTTGTTATATTATTTAATATATATTATTATAACACTTATGTCATATTATTCCAATATTATTTTATTAAGATAATTAATATTAATATTGACCAATTTCTCTATTAGTTTGCCTAATTTTTAAAATCTGTAGTATGGTAATCTATAAAAATTCATAAAAACCTAAATAAATTAAATTTTAGGTATTAAATATAGTAATATACTATAAATTATGGTAAAATGTATAAATAATAAAATTGTACATTATTTTGTAATGTGCTTGTTTAAGACGATAAAATTAGAACATATGTTTTTTAAAAAATGGGGGTAATGTATTGTCAAATCCTTTAAACAACGCAGAAATCATAAAAAATCAAAACGAATTGGCAGCTATTATTGAGAATGTCTCCGATGGCATTTGTATTTTTGACAAAAGCGGTCAATATATAATATTTAACAAATCAGCAAGGAATATATTTTTTCCTAACAATCAGTCTCTTAGTAAATTAACTGATGCATATAAACAACCATGTTTTTATGGTATTTACGGAGAAAACATAGAACCTGCAAACAATCCAACTCAAATGATTATGAGAGGTGAACAATTTAAAGAAAGGAAAATGACAGTAAGACTTTCCCATGAAATATTGGATATAAATGTTAGTGGCACTCCCATTTATGACGAAAATGGAATATTCAGTTTAGGTGTACTTTCAATTCGTGACACAACCGACTCTCGCAGACATGAAGAAGCTATAAAAAGAAGATTTGAGATTTTAAACAGAGTAGTAGATACTTTTGACTTACCCCTTATTAGACTATCATGCCCAAATTTAAAAATTATTGATATTAATAAGAAAGCATATAGTGCCATCAAGTTGATAAACTCTAACATTACTTCTATTGATCAAATAAAAGACAACAAACTTTATAACTTATTTGGAAAGCTCAAAACTATTGAATATTACCAGTGTATGCGCGAAGCTTTAGAGGAAAAGAAAACTAAGTATTTGTATGCACTAAAAAATCTAATAAATGGAATCGTGATATATTGGAATGTCATCTTTGAACCTGTTCTTGAAGTAAATGGAGAAGTCCAAGAACTTTTAATTTTAATAGTTGATGTTACACCTGAAATTAAATCGGTTAAAGTCATGGAAAACGAATTAAAGATGCAAGGTGAATTTCTTGTGAATATATCACACGAGCTTAAAACTCCATTAAATGTTATATTTGCAACCGCTCAGTTATTTAGTATGTATTGTACTACTGACACTTTGGATAAAAATAAGGCCTCAATTATAAAATATATAGATTGTATTAAACAAAATTCATATAGATTGTCTAAAATGATTAACAATATCGTTGATTTATCAAAAATAGAAGCAGGATTTTTTAAATTGAAGCTAACAAATAACGATATAGTTAAATTTGTAGAAGATATAGTGATGTCTGTAACTAATTTCACTGACAGCAAAGGCCTAAACATTGTTTTTGATACTAATTTAGAAGAAAAAATTATTGCTATTGACACAGAAAAAATAGAACGGGTTGTTTTAAATCTTATATCAAATGCTATAAAATTCACAGATAAAGGTGATGAAATAGTCGTATCTGTTATAGACAATGATAAGTTTATTGATATATCAGTAAGAGATAATGGTATTGGCATTGAAGACAAGTACTTAGATATAATATTTGATAGATTTAAGCAAGTAGATAAATCTTTATCAAGAAATGCGGAAGGTACAGGTATTGGGTTAAGTTTAGTTAAATCAATTGTAGAATTGCATGATGGTAACATCCATGTTAAAAGTAAATTTGGCAAAGGTAGTAATTTTATAGTTACACTTCCCTCTGTTAACGTACTTAAAGACGATCCGCTATATAATAGTGAAGTAAGAAGCATGGATCAAAATATACTAGTAGAACTTTCAGATGTATACTCTTAACTACTCTAAATAACATAGTAAATCAACTTTTAAAAAAGCAGAAAAAAGCAGAGCTGTTTAAAACTTAAGCTCTGCTTTTATTCCAGTTTTTTATATAAAATAGCTATATCTATTAAATCATCTATAACTACAATGAATATTAATTAATAGTAACTTTAGTTAATAAATAGTAACTTTAGTTAATTAGTAGTAACTTTAGTTAATTAATAGTAACTTTAGTTAATTAATAACCGCTTTAGCCTTAGCTTTCACTTCTGCTTCTGTTTCTTTCCACACTACACTTGGCCCTCTTAAGTAGGACATAAATGCAGCTAGTAAACTAAATACGAAACAAAGTGTAAATGCGGTTCTAAGACCTGCAATAAATTGGCCTGTAGCAATTCCTTTGCCACCTACTTGAGATCCGATGAAAAGGGCCTGCATAGCATCAGGTGATATACTTGATGAAATAATAGCCATACATATAGCGATACTTAGTACCATTCCAGCATTAGTCATCATTGTACGAAGTCCAGCAGCAATACCTCTTTTATCTGCTGGTACACCACCCATTATTGCACTTGTATTGGGTGCAAAGAACATTCCTGATCCAAATCCCATAATCGACATCCATATAACAAGTTCAGCTATAGGTGTATCAGCGCTAATAACCATCAGTCCTGCAAGACCAACAGCTGAAATCACGAGCCCAATCGAGCTTAAAATTCGAACGCCGTATTTATCAGATAACCATCCACTAAATGGTGACACAACCATCATAGCTAAAGCAAATGGTGATAAGAGTATTCCAGCAAGCATTGGGTCTATTCCTTTTACCCCTTGAAAGTAGAATATTAATAAAAATGTTACTGCACCTCTTGCAACACCATTTAGAAAATTAGCAGCAAAAGCAAATGCAAGCACTCTAGTTTTAAGTAATCTTAAATCAAGCATAGGAAACTCAACTGTATTTTCTATATGAACAAACAATACTAAAAGAACAATAGCTACTACAAATAATGTTATTACATAGATATTCATCCAACCACTAAATCCACCTAAAGTTAAGGCTGTTAGTAGCGCAAGCATACCTGCTGAAAAAGTAGTCGTACCACTCATATCAAACTTTTGTTTTTCTGAAGTTATTTTTGTTTCTTTGAGTCTAAAAGCTGCCCAAAGTGTTCCAATAATACCTATTGGGATATTGATGTAAAAAATGCTTCTCCAACCAATACTTATAAGAAATCCTCCAAGTATAGGTCCAGCAACTGCAGCAACACATATTATCATGCTGTTAATTCCAAGTGCCTTCCCAAGTTCTTTTTTAGGGAAAGCATCTGCAACTATTGCGGTACTATTTGCAACCATTAAAGCTCCACCAACTGCTTGTATCATTCTAAATACTAGAAGTTGAAATCCCGTTTGAGCTATTGAACATAAAAGCGATGTTAAGGTAAAAAGCGCAAATCCACCAACATAAAGCTTTTTCCTCCCCACCATATCTGCCATCCTTCCAATGGAAGGAACTAATATCGTCATAACAAGCATGTACCCCATAATAGTCCAAGTAACTATACTCATACTTGTGTTTAAATCTTTCATAATAACTGGAAGCGCTATGAGCAGTGTACTTCCGCTAAGAACTGAAAAGAGAGCTCCTAGTGTTGTACACGATAGCGCTGTCCATTTGTAGTTAATATTTTTCATTAATTATTCCTCCTGTATCATTCCACGATAATCTTCAATTTTTGTTAAAGCCATTTTAAATTTTCCTTTTGATCTTGCTAGTGATTGTTCTTTTTTTTCAATTGAATCTATTTGTTTTTTAATAAGGTTTATAGATTTATCTATTGTAACATCATCTTTTATATTTTCTTTAAAAATTCGTTTTAAGTCTTTTTCAAGTAACAATATAGTTTTGACATCATTTAAGCAGAATCCTAGGCTTTCTCTTAAATCTTTTATTCTATTAATATTTTCAATATCTTTTTCGCTATATAATCTATAAGAGCATTCCGTTCTTTTAGGAATTATAAGTTCCAATTCTTCATAATATCTTAAAGCTCTTTTGGTAAGCCCAGTTCTAGTAGCAACTTCTTCAATTTTATAATATTTTGTATCCATACTTCACCCCCATTGAAGTATATTACGCTACTATAACCTTCACGTCAAGGCTATAGTAGCGTAATATATAAAAGAGGCACGTTTACAATAAAATATATTTTTTATTAACAAAATAAAAAATGAGCATAATTTTTTATGCTCATTTTTCATGATAATTTATTAGATTAAATTAAATTTTATCTCCAATATCCTGGTCTTCGTCGTCGTCTAATTAAATTTCTAATAATCAATATTTTTGCTAAATCATTATATCCACGTCTTCTGCCGTATCGACGTCTTTGCCTTGTATCATTATCTTCATTTTCATCAAAATTTTCATTTTCATCAAAATCTTCTATTTCGTCACCTCTATGATGCTTATCGCACTTGTCACATATATCGTTACAAATATAATCCATTTCCTCTTTGCTAGGGCAATGTCTTTTGCCATACTTTGACTCCATCATATCACAATGATATTTTACCATAGGATACATTATCATATAAATTTTAGGATACATGCTTTTTAAATCATCATCATCCATTGAATTATTCATATTCATCATAGGCATCATCATAGGCATGTTATTCATCATTGACATCATCATTGGCATGTTCATCATAGGCATATTCATTGGATTGTCCATTGGATTGTCCATTTGATTATTCATTTGCATATTGTCCATTGAATTATCAATATTCATAGGCATATCCATCATTGGATTGCTGTTTGCCATTTTGTCACAATTTTTACAAGGGTAATAATACATAAGTACCTCCAAAATAATATTTACCATTTATATTATTCTAAATTTTCGATTATGTTACTTCCCCTGATCTTCAACTATTTTATAACCTAAAAAACATTTTTCTATATTAAGCTTTAACAACATTTATATTTTTACATAGCTAAAGACCAATCACTATTTAGCAATCGGTCTTTAGCTATTATAAATATAATATATTTAAATCACAGCACTCTCACAAGTTAAATTATCATCTGTTTTTTCAACCATTACTGATTCATATTCCTTGCATAACAATGCTCTAATATATCCCCTATCATTGTTTGTTGATTTTATATAAAAACATCTTCCATAGTAAAACCTAATAAGAGAAAACATTCTTGATGAAGTATGAAGATATAATTTGGTAACACCTGATTCTTCCATTAACTCATCAACAGAATTCATTAATATCTTTCCAATACCATTGTTTTGATGCTCCTGACTAACCCCAAATCTAGTTAAATAAGCAGTATTATCATTTTTTATCTCTATTCGCACAGAACCAATAATTTCTTCATTAAATAAAGCTACATAAACATTAGTATTCTCTATAGCCTTTAAAACGTCATCATATGTTTCCTCAAAAGGTACAACCATTTCTGTAATTCCTGCATTCTTAGCATACGTATTAAAAGATGTTTTTGCAAGTATTCGTATTGCTTCAATATCCTTTTTAGCAGCTCTTCTAACTTCAAAGAACATGTTTTTCATGTATCTACCCCCAATTTCATATTATTATTTAATAAATTTTCTATTCCTATTATTCTATCAAAAAACATCCCATTATATTGTTAAAAAATTGTTAAATCTTTAAAATAGGTATGTTAATCTTGCATTGTTATTTCGCTATTTTCTTAATCAATACTTTACTTATTCTTTTACTATCACACTTGAGTATTATAAATTCGTATTTTCCATATTCAACTTTATCGTTAATTTTAGGATAAGAATCTAATTGTGAATAAATCCATCCACCAATTGTATCTATATTTTCAACCTCTATTTCTATATCTAAAAGTTCAATGACATCTTCAATAAGAACTTTTCCATCTACAAAATAACTACCATCTTCGTTCTTAATAATTTCATTTCCTTCTTCATCAAACTCATCCTGCATTTCGCCAACTATTTCTTCTAAAATATCCTGAACAGTTACAAGTCCAAATGTTCCACCGTATTCGTCAATTATTATAGCCATTTGCATTTTCTCTGTCTTGAATACTTTTAATAATTCACTAATAGATAATGACTCTGGAACAAATTTAATTACTCGTATAATGTCTTCTATGTTTTGACTATTACCTTGAATCTTTTGCTTATATAAATCCTTAATATGAATGAATCCTATAACATTATCCTTATTATCTCTACATACTGGATATCTAGTATGTTGTTGATCTATTGTGAATTTAATAATATCCTCATAAGAATCCTCAGCATATATACAATTCATATCAGTTCGCGGTATCATTATCTCTTTTACAGTTTTTTCAGAAAAATCGAATATATTATCTATAAAAGTTAGTTCAGTTTTATCTATTAGTCCATACTTATAACTTTCTTCAACCAATAACTTTATTTCTTCATCAGTGTGTGCAGCCTCATGCTCATCAACTAGTGATACACCAAAAGCCTTTAAAACTAAACTCGTGCTATGGTTAAATGCCCACATTATCGGAAAAGTTATATTATAAAACACTACAAGAGGAAACGCTGTAAACATAGCAATCTTCTCTGTATTTATAATTGCAAGAGACTTAGGAACAAGTTCTCCAAATACAATGTGAAAACCAGTTATAATTGAAAATCCTACAATAAATGAAATCGAATGTATAACACTTTCCTGAAGATTAAACAAACTAAAAATAGGACCTAGCATAGCTGCAACAGCAGGCTCTCCTACCCATCCAAGACCAAGTGAGGCGAGTGTTATTCCTAACTGACATGCAGATAAATATGAATTTAAATTGTTAACAACCTTTGAAGTGTATTTCACATTTTGTGTACCTTCATGCAGTAGTGTTTCTATCCTTGATTTTCTAACCTTAACCATTGCAAATTCTGTTGCAACAAAAAAGGCGTTCATAAATACAAGTAAAAGCACTATAATAATATTTACCAGAGTAGTCAATTTTGAAAGCCCCTTCCAAGTAAGTATCTTTATTCTTCATTTACTATTATTCTCAATTATTTCTATAATATATCATAACATATTTTAAATTTTTATAAAATACCATATTTATAAATTTATTACATGAAAAATGCTCTACTTTAAAAGCAGAGCATCTTTTATATGCATATTTTAATTCTCTCTATTCTTCTTTGCTTAACTTCCTCTATTTTAAATATTACATCACCATATTCAATAGTTTTATTTTCATTTTTCTTCGGAATACATCCCATAAGACTAATTAAAAATCCTCCTATTGTATTATAATTCTCTGAAAATAAATTTAAATCTAGATTATCATTTAATTCATCTAAAGAAAGTAATCCACTGACTATATAAGTATTATTATCAACTTTTTTTATGTCAGGTTCCTCATCATCGAATTCATCTTCAATATTTCCCATAACTTCTTCAACAAGGTCTTCGATAGTGACTATTCCTGAAAATCCACCATACTCATCTACAAGTATAGCCATATGATTTTTAGATTTTTGTAAGTCCTTAAATAGCTGATCTATATTTTTGCTTTCATAAACAAAATAAGGCGAATGTAGTATATTCTTAATATTTATATTTTCAAAACCATTTTTTTGTGCCTCAATTATAAAATCTTTCATATAAAGCACTCCTATAACATTATCAACATCATCATCATAAACTGGTACTCTTGAATACTTTTCTTCTAATAACTGATTTAAATACTCACTTACAGGTTCATTAACATCAATTGCAAATACATCTGTTCTTGGTGTCATAACCTCCTCAGCTGCTTTTTCATCAAAATCAATAATATTATTTATCATCTTTTTTTCAGTTTCGTTTATAATGCCATGTTTTTGTCCTACTTCTATGATCGATACGATTTCCTCTTTAGATAATTTTTCTTCTACCTTGCAACTATCAAGACCAGTAAGTTTAACTAGCATATTAGTTGATACTGATAATAACCATACAAAAGGAGTTATCATTTTAGATACGTAGTAAATAGGTTTTATTGAAAACATTGCTATAGATTCTGATCTTTGGTAACCTAAACGTTTTGGAAATAATTCACCAAACACAAGCGTTATAAAAGATAAAACAATAGTTATACCAACTAATG
Source organism: Clostridium psychrophilum (assembly GCF_018861705.1). Lineage (GTDB taxonomy): Bacteria > Bacillota > Clostridia > Clostridiales > Clostridiaceae > Clostridium_AD > Clostridium_AD psychrophilum. The sequence continues at coordinate 8,786 of NZ_JAHLEC010000024.1, forward strand.
CAAATTGTCGACTATAAGGCACACTTAAATTTCTTAAGTAACCTCCTAAATAATTAGCTATGGTAGTAGCTGCTATTGCACTAGATAAAAATCCAGCTAAAGTTATTCCCATTCTAATAGTAGATAAAATTTTTGTTGGTTCCTTTATAAGTTTTGCAAGTAGCAAAGCCTTTTCATTTCCGTTTTCGGAAAGTTTTTTAATATTATTTTTGTTAAGCGATACTATTGCCATTTCTGCTGATGCGAAAAACGCATTTATCAATGTTAAAATAACAATTAGTATTAATTGCACCATTAAATCGTTGGGCGCGGGGTCTGAATCCATTAAAAATTCCTCCTCTTAATTAAAAACATTTAATACTTTAATCATATCACAAAAGTTAATTGTTTTACTAATAATATGAAAATAATTATATAAATATATCTATATATTATATATATTTACTAATATTGGTTCCTTTTATATTATAAATAATATTGTTCGTAATATGTTTCTATATTGTTTAAATTTGCGGAGTTGTAGGGACTGGCTTTATATCATCATAAATAAATTTATGAATTTGATCTATAGTAGTATTCATATCACAAACCAAATACCATACTTTATCTATTGTCTTTCCCCAGCAGTATCCATCCACTGGAAATCTCTCTTGAACTACTGTAGTTGATTTTGTTGTAATCACCTTTGTACCAAGTTTTAATATATTTATACTACTAATGCTTGTCTCAGTCAGTGGAAGAAGCTTCGAAACAACAGACGGAAACTGCGTATCTCCTAGTGACTCAATTTTTGTAAGCATTGCCGTTAATACTGTTCTTTGTCTTTCTGTTCTTTTAAAGTCTCCTCCAGTAGTATATCGTATTCGTGAATATGCAACCGCCTGGAGTCCATTTAAATTTTGAGTTCCTGGATTTTCTAATTTAGTCACTGCTTTTTTCTCAATTCCAGCAGTCTCATTCATATAGCTATTAATCAAAGTAACTTCATCTTGAGCAACATTTACCTTAACCCCACCAATAGCATTTATTAACTTTTCAAGATCAAAAAAATCAACAGTAACATAATCTTTTATATCTAAATTGAAATTTTCATTTATAGTTCTTATGGCAAGCTGTGACCCCCCATAAGCATATGCATGGGTAATCTTTGTCTGACCATGACCTTTAATCTTAACATATGTATCTCTCATAATAGAAGACATTTTTATTTTCTTATGTTTTGTATCTATAGAAAGTATCATTATAGAATCAGATCGACCTGGTTCATCCTTATCTCTTCTGTCTACACCAAACAAAGCAATATTTGTTATCCCACTTGATGCATCTTTTGCAGCTGCGGCAGCACTAATGCCTAAATCAGAATTTGCTCCTGATATTTTTACAGTTTTTACTTTGCTAAGTTGGTAAAATGTATAACTAATTACTCCTCCAAAAACTAGTGCCCCAAGAATAATCACACTTACAACAACCTTCGTCACCTTTTTCTTCTTTTTCATGTTTTCACCCTTCCATAATTCGCATGATATAAATTATACAGTATATTCAGTACTTTGTTACAGCTCCACAGGAGATGATACAGCTCCACAGGAGATGATACAGCTCCACAGGAGATGATTTAACTTATTATAAAGTAAATATTTTGTCATATCAATAGGAAACTTACGGTAAATGGAAAAATTGCTCACGTTAATATAACATGAGCAAGATATTTTAAAATTATTTTATTTATAAATTGGTTCCCAAATAGCATCTTCCACTGCCTTTGTAGCATCTTTGATTTCTATGCGATTTAATCCTTCTTTAATTGCTTGTTTTACCACCGCAATTGCAACAAGTTTTGATGCTTCTCGAATTTTTTCAACAGAAGGTAAAATTGCAGCTCCTGCCTTTGAAAAATCTTGTAGAGATGTTATTCCATGAGCAGCTGCAGATAACATTCCATCAGATACAGTTTTAGCTTTTGCAACTATTATTCCAAGTCCCAATCCAGGGTATAAAAGTGCATTATTAGCCTGACCAATAGTATATGTTACCCCGTTATGCTCAATTGGCTGAGATGGGCTTCCAGTTACAACTAATGCACGGCCATCTGTCCATTTTATTAAGTCAGTAGCTTTTGCTTCTGCAAGTTTTGTAGGATTAGATATCGGCATAATAGCAGGTTTTTTATTTAACTCTGCCATTTTTCTTACAGCTTTTTCTGCGAATGCACCGTGCACACCAGAAGTTCCAATAAGCACTGTAGGTTTGGTAGCCGCAACTATTTCTGCAAGATCTGTAAGTGGTTTTTTAAATTCACTCTTAGCCCTTGCATATTTTTTCTGACCATCAGTAAGATTTTCCATATCATCAGTAATTAGACCAAATCGATCAACAAGATAAAACTGCTTTATTGCATCTTCCTTTGATAATCCACTTTGCACCTTTTCAAGTAATATTTGATCTGATACACCAACACCTGCAGTACCACCACCAAATACTAATATTTTGTGATCTTTAATTGGTATACCAGTAACCTCTGCAATAGCAGTCATTGCTGATACCATCATAACTCCAGTTCCTTGTATATCATCATTAAATGTACACATCTTTGATCTATATTTTTCAAGAATAGCACTTGCATTCCCACGTCCAAGATCTTCCCAATGAAGAAGTACTTTAGGAAATAACTCAAGAGATATCTTTACAAATTTATCTATAAAATCATAATATTTTTCTCCAGTGACTCTTTTGTGTTTATTACCAATATAAAGTGGATCATTTAATAAAACCTCATTGTTTGTTCCACAATCTATTACTATAGGAAGTACATTTCTAGGATTAACCCCTGCAGCAATTGTATATACAGCAAGTTTTCCTATAGATATATCAACTCCTTGAACGCCCCAATCACCTATTCCAAGCACTCCTTCACCATCAGTTACAACAATTAGTTTTATTTCATCAAGGTCTTTTAAAGAATTCTTAATGGATTTTTTAATGTTCTCGGGTTGATCAATTGAAAGGAAAACAGCATCCTTTGGAGTATCATAAATTTTAGAGTAATTTATTACTGCATCACCTATAGTTGGTGTATATATTATAGGAAGAAATTCAGTAATGTGTTTGCCTATAACGTAGCAGAAAAGCGTTTTGTTAGTATCATATAAATTCATAAGATAATTACGTTTTTCTAATTTATCTTCAAAATCTTTAGTTCTTTTATAAATTATTTGTGCTTGCTCCTCAATAGTTCTTACAGCCTTTGGTAATAATCCTGTAAGTTCATATTTTTCTCTTTCCTGCTCAGTAAAAGCAGTTCCTTTGTTCAAATAAGGATTTCTTAACAAATCTTGACCTTTTAAATTTATCATTTCATAAAACTCCTCTATATTTCTATTATTTTCACTAAATTACTTTGGATTCATTTTATTTTTAAATATATTGTAACAATTTTCAACTTAATAAACAAGGAAGTATAAATTGTTTGCCTGATATAAGCTTTAATATATTATGATTTGATTGACATATCAATAATGGTTTGCTATTTTTAATGGTAAGGTGTACATTTTTTTAACGACATTTTATAAGTCATTAATATTTATGCTACCCAGGAGATGATTTTTTTAATTAGGAGGAATATATAAATATATGGGAAGACCAAGAAGTTTAAGTGCAAAAGAATCAATTTTTGACTGTACAAAAAAACTACTTTGTGAAAAAAATTATAACAGCGTCACCATTGATGAGCTATCCAAAATTTCTGGAGTTAGTAAATCTACTATATACAGGTGGTGGGCTAATAAAGATATTTTAATAATGGACATATTCATTTGTGAAATAAAAAGCAAAACTCAATATCCAGATACTAACAATACTTTTAGTGATATTTTATCTCAAGTTATGAATATATCAGAAATATTTAGTAGTCCTTTAGGTAGATCTACTTTAGAGATAGTTGTTAATAGCAATTCAGATGAAAAAGCAAAGGAAATGTATAGAGATAATTACTTTGCACCAGCTAGAGCAAATGCACTTTTAATATTGGAAAGAGGTATTTCAAGAAAAGAAATCAATCCAAACATCGATAAAGAATCTGTACTGGATTTAATTTATTCATCACTTTATTTTCGTCTATTAATTAATCCAGGTACTTTGAATGAAGAGTATTTTACGAATAAGTTAAAAATCATTCGTATGGCTATAGGACTATAACTCTTGATCGCAAAAAAAGAAAGATACACAAATTAATTTGTGTATCTTTCTTTTTTAAAATATTATATTAGATTTTAAACACTATATATCTAATTAAAATATCATTATATATAAAGTTTCAAAAATTTTTAAGCTTTTATTTCTGGATAAGTTACATTTGCATCAGTTGCATTAACAAGAGTATTAAGATATTCTTGTACATCTTTTTTAGCAGCTACTAGATCCATGTCTGAATAATTACCGCACTGATCAGGTTGTGCTCCTGGTATTTCTCCTTCAAAAGCTAATATAAATCGCATCATATCTGTTGCTACAGAAAAAGCTTTTGTCTTATTTATATTTCTCATAATCATATAAAAACCTGTTCTGCAACCCATAGGGCCAAAATATATAACTTCTTTAGCTATGTCTAAATTTCTTAGATACGTTGCACCAATATGTTCAATAGTATGGCAAGCACCTGTTGACATAACCTTTTCTCTATTAGGTTCTTTCATTCTAAGATCATAAGTAATTAGATCTCCATCTATCCTAGACTCATACAAACCTCTTAACAATTTAATATGATTAACTTGAAAACTTGATATTACTTCCATTATTATCTCCTCCTAATTTTATTATAGAATTAAGGTTGTCTATCTCTCCTCAATATGTTATATTCCATTATAACATATCGGATATCAAAAAATTACCTTAAATCATCTCCTGGGTCGTTAAATAATCTTAGCCATAAACATTGTATTGCAATTTTTCAAATTTATTTATTACCCAATTGCATTAGATTTTTCATTTTTGTTTTTAAGTCTGACATATAAATAGAAAGGAATACCAGCAATCATAAGCATAAATCCCCACATAACCGAATCAGATCCCGTACCCCATATTGCATATAAAACATATGTAAAAGCACCCAACGGAACAATGGAATTTGTAATAAAGTTTACTATGTTAATCTTTGTTGATTGCTTTCTTGCAACTACTATATCTGCAGCAGCTACCATAATATAAGGTGGAAGAGCTGTCATTGTAGCAAGTAGCATAACAAATTCGTATGCTGCATTAAGCCCTTTGAAATAATTCATTGAAAGTAAGACTATAGATACAACACCACTTAATATAATAGAATAAACTGGAGTCTTATATTTTTTATTTACACTAGCAAATATAGGTGGAAAGAGCTTATGTTCCGCCGCAGCAAAAGCGGACCTTGATGCCAATATAATTCCTCCATTAGCACATCCTATTGTTGAAATAACAACACCAATAGCTATTAAAAGGCCACCCCAGTTTCCTCCTGTCATTGCATTAAACATATCTGCAATAGGAGCTTTAGACTGTGCAAGTTCATTCTGCGATAAAATTCCTGTTGAAAGAATGCTTACAAGCAAATATACAGCTACAAGACCTAATGTACCAAAAATAGTTGCTTTTCTAATATTTTTTGCACCATTTTTAATTTCACCACCTGCTGTAGTCGCACTCTCTAATCCTACGAATGACCACATCGCTATTGCAATCGCCATTGGAAAGCTTGAAAAACCAGCACCATCTTTTTTAACCGATACCTGAGATACCGTGTGAAATAATGCAGGATTGAAATGAAATAAAGCAAGAAGTACAAATAATACTAAAGGTAATAGTTTGCAAATTGTTGTTATATTTGAAACCATCATTCCTTGTTTTATACCTCGTATATTAATGACAATTAATATTATTAATATTGCAGAACCTATACCAAATGCAAGTAAATTATTTGTACCTATTACAGGAAAAATTTTGCTCATATAACGTAGGCAAGCAATAATTAGTGCCGCCCCTCCTGTTGACTGACCAATCCAATATAACCATGCAACACTAAAAGCAGGAAATTCACCAAAAGCAGTATATGTATATTGAACGCATCCCCCTGTTTCAGGAAATTTTGTTGCCATGTTTGCAAAACTTAATGCGATTAAAACAGATCCGATTGCAGCAACAATCCAAGCGACAATAGAAACTCCCGGTGAAGTAGCCGCAGCCATATTCTGAGGTGCCATAAAAATACCTGAACCAATAGTACTTCCTACTACGAATAGTATAGCGGTCCCAAGACCTATTTCCTTTTTCAGTCCATCTGACTTATTTGAATTTCCCATATTAAATTTACATCTCCATATATTTTATATTTTTTATAATATCTAATTCATTCTTAAAATATTATATCTTTTTTTGAATTCCTATGCAATCTATAATAAACACTTTCATAATAAGTATTTTAAAGTTAAATCCACTTATAGAAATAGTATACTTCCCTTTTGAAATGTCGTTAAACTCAATTAAGAGCCCTAAAAAATTTAGAGCTCTTAATTGAGTTTATATATTTAATTATTTTAATGCCTATTTATGCATGAAGAATGCAAAAGCATCTGTTGAATAAGTTGCACCCATGTTTCGTACATGAACTGTATTACCTTGGTTATCAGCTACATATGCCAAAGTATGACTTCCACTGTTAACCCAACCCATAAACACAAATGTGTGGGTTGAAGATCCTGATCCATCAGAAGTTGTAAAACAAATACTTCCTCGTGATAGCTTACTGATATCATATGTGGATACCCATCCACTTGATCTTAAATAACTTATATACTGACTTGTATTACATATATATGTTGGTACATTGTTGCCTATTCTTCTCATTGCTTCACTAGAAAAATAAACGCAATTATTTGAAGTGATTCCACCATGCAATGCTACAGCCCTATTTACTACACTGCTTACATTAGAACCAGAACTTAAATAGTTTGATAATACTGATCCATTGCTTGTTTGAATTGGTGCTGATGCTAAAGCTGCTGCTTTATCTGCTGCAACTTTTGCAAGTCTTGTTGCTTCTGCCTTAGCTGCTTGTAATTCAGCTAGTTTCTCTACTTGTGCTTTAGATGTTTTGTCTATTGCTATCTTTGCCAATCTATCTGTTTCAACTTTAGCTAATCTGTCAACTTCAACTTTAGCTAGCCTATCTGCTTCAATCTTAGCCACTCTGCCAACTTCGACCTTAGCTAATCTATCTGATTCTACCTTAGCTAGTCTATCTTGCTCTACTTTCGCTAACTTATCTTTAGCTATTTTAGCTGCTCTGTCTGACTCATCTTTAGATATAGTACCCGCTTGTACATTAGATACTCTATCTGCTTCTATTTTAGCAAGTCTATCTGATTCTACCTTAGCAAGTCTGTCTGTTTCAACTTTAGCTAATCTATCTGACTCAACTTTAGCTAATCTATCTGTTTCAACTTTAGCAAGCCTATCTGCTTCAGTTTTAGCTACTTTGTCTGCTTCGATACTAGTGGTACTAGCTGGTTGATCTTTAGTAGTACTAACGGCTTCATTTTTAGAATTACTATCGACTTCGTTAGTAACACTACTAGCTGCTTCTTCTTTAGTAGTATCAACTGCTTCATTAGTAGTTGCAGTCTCTTCTTTTAATTTAGCAATCTTATCTGCCTCTACTTGAACTAAGTTATCCTCTTTTGCTTTTTTTGCATCAAGAACTTCTTTTTCTGCTTTATCAGATGCTGCTTTTGCTATTTTGTAATTTTCTGCTGTTTTAAGCTGATTAGCTTTATTTGCATTTTCAGCAGCTATCTTATTAATTTCTTCTTGTTTTGCACTATTTGCTGCACTTCTTGCCGCATTTGTTGCTGCAGTATTCTTTGCTACATTTGCTGCAACGTTTTTTGCAGAATTAGCTGCAACATTGTCAGCATCTTTGCTAGTTGTATTTTGGTTTGTAGCCAATAAAACATTAGTAGATTCTACTTTATTGCTTTGGTCTGTAGCTATATTTGCTTGGTTGCTAGTCTTAATTGGGTTACTTAGCTTGTCCTGTTTAACCTTATTTGTTGCAACATCAACTTTATTTTTAGCAATTAGTTTTTTAACAGCAACTGCTGCATTTGAAGTATAACTTTTAGTAACTTTTGCAATTGTCGTTTGTTGATTAGATTTTTGATGCTTTGATAAAAATGCCATGTTTTTCCCTGGTTTTTCTGCTTTATTTGCAATTACCATAGCACTACTACCTAACATTACAACTGTTGCTAATGCTGTTATTGTTACAATTCTAGTTCGTGCCCTTTTTTTTGCTCTCGTTCTTTTTCTTGTTCTTCTTGACATTTGTTATCCCCCCCCGGATCTTTTAGAATCATTTAAATTCTAATATACGTCTTCCAATTATGTAATTATTAGTGCTTTACCACGGCATAATTGCCATTCTAAAATTGCTAATAAATAACCCTCCCCCACAAATACTTCAAACTATTCATTTCCATATTACATGGCATAACCCTCTAATTTTCGAGTTACAAATATCGACTAATGTCGCAATATGCCATCTAAAACAATTAATTAATGGTTTGTCTGTTTTTCTCCCCACTACACTATATTCGTCTAATTTTTTATAAAAGTTAGTCATTAACGACATAAAGATTTTAAATATATTAAACGATCGGAAATATACTTTTTTACCAATATATATCTTATAAAAGTATTGTAAAATAGCAACAATAGTTTTATTATTGTATATAGATGTTATTTACAAAAAATACACATGAAAAGAGTTAGTATTGCTTAACTGAAAAGGGGAATAAAAATGGGGTTACAATTTGTTACAGAGCCAGAAAAACCAAAGAAAAGAAAGTTAAAAGCCGTAGAGATAATCGTTGGGGTAGTAGGATTGCTAGTAGTTATTCAAGGCATCCTTATGTATTCATCTTTATCAAAATACAAAGAAAAGATACATCTAAAAGTATGGGTGGAAGACACAAATTTAAGTGGAAAAACTAAAGCAGAAGCAACAAACATTATTATGCAAAAACATGCTATAATTGGCAAGAAAAATATAACAATAAAAGTGAACGGAAAACAATATACAATTGAAGCATCAAAACTTGATATGAAATCTAATTCAAGTGCAATAATTGATAAAGCTTTTGCTATTGGGCGACAAGGAAATATATTTCAAAAATATTTTGATATAGCATTTCCAAGCCAAAATAAATTTACAATATCACATTCATACAATTATGCTGTTGTAGACTCGATTCTTAAAAAAGTTGTTAAAGATAATAGTAAAAATGCAACAAACGCATCTATTATTAGAAGTAATTCTGGAAAATTACTTGTAACTAAAGAAGCATATGGTCATACTATTGATCCAGTACTTCTAAAAAAAGATATAACAAAAAAAGTTAACAATCTTGATGAGGAACAAAATCTATTAATAGAACCACAACTTATAAAAGTAACACCTAGAATAAAAAAATCTGATTTAGCAGGTATAGATACTGTAATATCAAGTTACACAACCAGCTTTGGATCTTCAACCCAGAATCGATCAACAAATATTAGAATAGCTTCTAGTAATCTAAATGGTCATATAATTATGCCAGGAGAAATTTTTAGCTTTAATGATGTAGTCGGAGCAAGATCTACAGCTAATGGATATAAAACAGCAATAGGAATTATAAATAATAAAGATGTACCTGATATAGGGGGTGGAACCTGCCAGGTTTCAACAACACTTTATAATGCAATGCTTAGAACTAATATAGTTTCTAGAGAAAGATACGCTCATACTTTGCGATCAGCTTATATTGGTAGAGGACTCGACGCTACAGTTGCTTACGGTCTTCTAGATTATAGATTTAAAAATACTTATTCATATCCAATATATTTAGAATCTTCAATACAAAACAAACAATTAACATTTAGTGTCTACTCAAATGCAGCTCTTAACAGTAAACATTATGAAATTATAAATGACATAGTTGGAAGTCATGTACATGTATATCGAATAACAACTCAGAATGGTAAACAAATATCTAGAGTTCTTCTTTATACTGATAGAATTGTATAAAACAATTTAAACTTTAATAAAAATAACCACCAGATCGCAACTTATGCGATTTGGTGGTTATTTTCTTCTACTACCATTTAGTAACTATCTATTCTACTGCTTTTCTATAATGCTATTTCACTTACCCTAATTTTATAATTTTGCATTTACGACGGCTGTCCAATTACTATACGCCTTAGTCTTTCCAACAGTTCGATATGATCTCACTTTATAAAAATAAGTCCTACCTGTTACGAGCGTCGAATTTGTATAATATAAACCTGATGTTCTTGCAAGTAAGCTATAAACTCCATTATTTGCATTAGATTTATAAACCTCATACCCGCTTGCGCCGGTAGCGCCACTCCAGGTAAGTTTAATGCTTTTAGAGTTAATTCTATTAGCTTTAACCTTTGTTGGTATAGATAGAATTGGTTTTGCATTAATTGTTGTTAAAAAATAACTATAGATTTTAACGTTGCCTACCATCCTATATGCTCTCACTTTATAATAATAAGTCGTATTTGTCACAAGTCCTGTATTATTATAACTTCCTTTAGTAGTTGTTGATATCAATTTATACGAACCTTTAACAGTTGTTGCTCTATAAACTTCATACCCACTTGCTCTAGTTACCGCGTTAAATTTAACATAGATGCTGTTATATGAATATGATGATACTTTTAACCCTTTAGGTGCTCCAATTGAAACATCAACATTCCACTTTGCATATAGTATTGTGTTAGTTGTTACTTTATCAGCTTTAAAGTTCCATACAGATAAACACCCAGTTTGTTTATACCAACCAGCAAACGTATAACCTGCTTTTGTTGGCGCTACTGGTGTTGTTATTAAACCATTATAGTTAACAATTTTACTGCTTACTGCTTTCCCACCTTGGCTATTGAATGTAACTGTACATTTATTCATTGTCCACTTTGCATAAAGAGTTGTATTTGCAGCTACTTTATCAGTTGCAAAGTTCCATGCTGTTGAGCATCCGACTTGTTTATACCAGCCAGCAAATGTATAACCTGTTTTCGTTGGCGCAACTGGAGTTGCTATAACACTATTATAGCTTACGATTTTACTACTTACTGCTTTTCCACCTTGGCTATTAAATGAAACTGTATATTTATTAGCTGTCCATTTTGCATATAGTATTGTATTTGAAGTAACACTATTGTTTGTAAAGTTCCATGCATTTGCGCCCTTAGATTCTTTGTACCACCCACCAAATGTATAACCAGTTTTTGCTGGTGCTACTGGAGTTGCTATAACACTATTATAACTCACGATTTTACTACTTACTGCATTTCCACCTTGGCTATCAAATGAGACCGCATAATCACTTGCAGCATTTATTATCGTTGTACCGTCATAATAAAACTTTAGAATAGTTTCAAAACTTTGTCCTGCCGATGCTCTATGTTTTGCTCCAATCTGACTCATACCTACCCCATGGCCATTGCCTTTGCCATTAAAAGTATAAATGTCAGTTACAGCATCATAAGTTACATTATACAAAGCACTTTCTAAACCTAAGAACGTCCTTGCAGAATCTTTTCCATAAGATCTATAATAAAGAGTCCCATATTGATCTTTGAAAACTATAGTAATATTTTTAATTCTACCACTAGTAAATTTGGTAATGCTATTTAAATCTATTTTCACAAATGTATAATTTACTGGTATTTTTAAAGTAGTTTTTATTTTTAATAAGGTGTTCATAGTAATAGATGTATACATTGAATTCCAACCATAGTCTACATCATAAATATCTTGCTTAGTTTTAAGATAGCTAAGTGCACTTCCCCACACATTTTCAGAAGCTTCTGTATATCCGCCATCATATGCCGAGTAAAAAGCATCAACAATGTTAGTCCCACTTAAAAGTACCTTACCTTTAGTCGCATCGACTGCAGCAATTACATTTTTTAATGAAGAATCATAGCCGCCATAAACTTGGCAGTCAGTAGTATCACAAATACTATAACCCCTTGCACTCGTATGTTTGCTTACATTAGCTAAAGCATAGTTTCTAGCGGCTACTGCCTGTGCTTTTAGTGCTTCAATAGGAAAATAATCAGACATTTCTTTCCCAACAACACCTTTTAAATAATCTTCTATGTATAAAGTATTAACAGGTAATACCTTACCTGAACTAATTTTAAAATTTAATGTTCCTCTATAATTTCTAGTATAAATAGATGTTATCTTAATAGTATTTGTTGAAATCACTGGTATAAGACTTAAATTACTGTACAGTACTCCATTAAAACTCACCTGTGATCCAGATACTTTTAATAAATAGCTTGTACCACTTTTTTTGACGTTGCCGTTTAAGGTATAATCCCCATTTAATGTTATCGTTAGTTGAGCACACCCCATACTCTCAAGTCCTACACTAATATTTTGACTATTAACATAATTTGAACCAGTAAATGCATAAGCACCATTTCCTAACATAAAAATGCAAGCAAACAAAGCCACTGTAAATATTCTGAATTTATTTTTCACCTTACTACCCCCTTTTACTTCATTACATTACAATTAAATCTAATTATGTATTCATCTTCTAGGTCGATGTTGCAGTGACCCAGGAGATAATTTAATATAAGTTCATATTCAAATAGACATACTTCCCCCTCATTTATAAAATTATTATCACTTTTATTGTATTATTATAAAATTTATTCAACATATATAATGTATATCGTTCAAAAATGTGATTACTAAATACATAAATCGCTTTTATTTTTCTAAATTAAGCTCAAAATATAAATAACAACCAAATATACAAAAAAAAGTACTTATAGAACAGTTTTTTCAAAGTGTTCTATAAGTACTATCTTAATATTTCAATAGTTCTTTTTTCTATTACAATATGATTTTATTTAGATACAGGTTTTATATCATCATATATATACTTATGAAGCTGATTTGTTGCAGCAATCATGTCAATAACAAGACAATCCTGTCCATTAATCATTTTATCTGTCCAATAACCATCTACTGGGAATCTTGTTTGATCCATAGTTGTTATATTAGATCCCATAACTTTTGTACCAAGTTTCATTAAATTTATACTACTCATGCTTGTCTCAGTAAGTGGTAGAAGTTTAGATACAACTGATGGAAATTGTGATGCACCTAATGACTGAACTTTTGTAAACATGCCTGTTAATACTGTTCTTTGTCTTTCTGTTCTTTTAAAGTCATCACCAGTAGTATAACGTATTCGTGAATATGCAACTGCCTGCATACCACTTAAATTCTGCACTCCAGAACCTGTTACTTTTGTTATTGATTGTTTCTCAAGTCCGGCAGTTTCACTCATATATTTATTAATTAAAGCAACTTCATCACTCTCAACATTTATTGGTACTCCACCAATAGCGTCTATTAGCTTTTGAAGGTCAAAAAAATCAACTGTGACATAATCTTTAATATTTAAATTAAAATTCTCATTAATAGTTTTTATAGCTAGTTGTGGTCCACCGTAGGCATATGCAGCGTTCATTTTTGTTGAACCATGACCATCTATTGGTACATATATATCTCTCATCAAAGATGACATTTTAATTTTCTTATGCTTTTGATCTATTGATAAAACTATCATAGAATCTGAACGACTTGCATCTGTCTTATGTCTTCTATCTACACCAAATAAAGCAATATTGGTTATATCATTGCTTTCTGTCGCTGTACTACTAATACCCAAATCTGAATTAGTTTTTGATATTTTTGTAGTACTCATTTTACTTAGTTGATAAAAAGCGTAGCCAAAACCTGCTCCTACAATCACAACACAAATAACAACTATACTTATAAGAATCTTTTTCCACCGTTTCATCTTTACATCCCCTTGTTTATAATAATTATTTTTTTCTTCCCACATATGTAATTTTAAATATAATTAACTAATTTGTTGCGAGTCCTAAAATATTCACTGTTCCCCCTTGGTTAACAGCTGATACTTCAATTTTAATTATATGTTTGCCTACTAAATTATCAGATATTAGATCAGAATAAGTTGCTTTATAAGTTGAACTAGTATCTATTGTTTTCACAAGATTACCATCTAAATATACATTGAATTTTCCACCATTTGGCTGGCGGAGATAATGTATAATTGCTAAACTATTGGTTGTATTAAAAGTTAAAGTATTTGAAAGCTTGTCCCCAACCAATCCATTATTTATAGTAACCCCACTGTTTACAGTAAATCCGCTATTTATATCAGGTGTACTATCAAAAACAAAAGTATTAAGTTTTTTAGTATCCTTGTACAAGGCACTATATTTAATATTTGTTTTTTTCTTAGCTTTATAATTTTTATCAATAACTTTTTCAACTGTCTTTGCATAGTAACTATATCCCTTATCATTAGGTATTTCTACATCCGTTGTTAGGTTTTCATATGATTCTGGAGTACCCGTGAATGTTGATATAGTATCCGCAACTTGAAGGTTGTACTGTTTTGATAATTCTTGTATAACCTTTGAATAACTATTATACTCTCTAAATGAACTTTCTATAATTGGTACTATTTCAATATTAGGATTAGTTTTTTTAAGTTTAATTATAATACTTTCATAGAAATTTCCGAATTGCGCAGGAGTCATACTCCATTGATCCTTTTGTCCGAAACACATATATGCTATGTCGTATTTTTTTGTAGCCTTATCGTTATTTAACTCAACCCACGCACGTATTCCTGTAGTACCACCACCTGTAATTAAATCAGTTGTTACAGTTGATTTATATTTAGTTTTAACATCCTTTGCTATTAAATTAAACCACTTTTCACTATCATTAGTAGACCCATTACTTTGAGCAATACTGTCTCCTATTACCAATGCATTTATGTCTTGTTTTTGAGTAAGATTCTCATAGACATTCGAAGTTGGCATTGTTTCGTCCTGATTTAAGCTTTCATTATTATGCTTTTCTGCTAAAGCAATAAGTTTTTTTTGGTTTTGACTTTCACGTTTGGCCCCTACGCCAATTCCACAAATTGCTGCTATAATTAAAAGTATAGATAACGTTACTACAATTTTTTTCATGTCATATCTCCCCTTACATATAAAATGCCTACATGCAATTATACTGTTATTTTTACTATTTTGCTATTATTTTCCGAAATATTTGTAATACTTATTGGATTTTGGGATTATATCTTACTTTTAAATTATATTTACGTAAAATATATCTTATTAAGACAAAAATTATCCAAATACATTTTCATGCACTTGGATAGTTTTAATTTTTTATGGTTTAGCATGTACTATGCTGCTCAAATTGCCATACACTCGTGTTTTACCAACATTTCGATATGACCTAACTTTATAATAATAAGTTCTACCTTTTGCTAAACTTGAATTGGTATAATATGCATGTGAAGTTCTTGATAATATGCCATATTTTCCATTGCTTGAGCTAGCTCTATATACTTCATACCCGCTTGTTCCTGATACAGTTCTCCATGTTAGTTTTATACTTCTAGAACTAACTCGAGTGGCTTTCACAGTTGTTGGTGCTCCTGGTACTGGTCTCGCACCTAGTCCCGTTGTAAAACCACTGTACACTTTAAGTGTGCCAACCATCCTGTATGCTCTTACTTTATAATAATAAGTATTGTTTGTTGTAAGTCCAGTATTATTATAATTTGTAGACGATGTTGTACCTATTAGCGTATATTTTCCTTTACTAGTTCTCCAAACTTCATATCTGTTTGCTCCTTGCACTGCCTTGAAGCTAACATTTATACCGTTATAAGAAGATGATGCTACTTTTAGTGATGTTGGCACCGATGGTATTGGTTTCGAACCTAACCCGGTTGTAAAACCACTATACTCTTTAAGTGCACCAACCATCTTATATGCTCTAACTTTATAGTAATATTTACTATTTGGTATAAGTCCAGTATTATTATACTTTGTTGATGTTGTTGTACCTATTAATGTATAAATTCCTTTACTAGTTCTCCAAATCTCATATTTACTTGCTCCTTGTACTTTATTGAAGCTAACGTTAATACTGTTGTATGAAGATGATGCCACTTTTAAGCTTGTTGGTATAGGTAATGCATTGACAGTTATAAATGATGTTTTTACAGCCTTAACCTCTGAACTACTAGCTCCATATAAATCTGTTGCTGCTCGTATAATTGCATTCGCAGCTCCTTTAAAATCTATATTGTAGTTAAAATAATTATATGCATCATAATAAATTTCAGCTGTCTTTTTCATGCCTATAGATTTGGCTATAAGGTAAGCGGCTTTATTGGGGATTCCACTGTTTGTATGCACTCCACCATAATCATCATCATAATCATCTGGTAGATTCTCATAACTATTTATATTGTCTGGTTGACCATAAAGAGTTGGATTTGCTAAACTTCTTAATGCATCCCCGGAAGTTTTAGGTGTATAAACATCTTGACCTATTACCCAGTCTGATGGATTAAATGTCCATGTACCATGATTTTTTACATTGTATTTATTATATGTCTTAATCAAAACGCCAAAAACATCAGATATTGATTCGTCAAGTGCTCCTGATTGATTATTGTAAGATAAGTCTCCATTTGCCTGCGTTACCCCATGAGTCATCTCATGTCCAACGATTCCAAGGTCTCCACTGAGATACGTAAACATCGATCCATCACCATCACCATACCACATAGTTGAATAACCATCCCAAAATGCATTGTTATACTTAGAACCTAAATGAGCTACAGATCTTATTTCCATGCCTTTGCCGTCAATACTGTTACGATTAAATAAAGTTTTATAAAAATCATATACTGCTCCTGCATTATAATGTGCATCAACAAGTGCTTTATCTTTCTCTGATGTAAATTTACCATTAGAAGAAGTACCCTCGTATACTTTAGTTCCATCTCCATTATTTGCACTAAAAGTTGTTATATTATTAGAATTGAGCATTGGTTTAGTTAAATCTGTCATTAAATATGTTTTATTGTTTTCTAATTCTAAGTTTAATGACTTAGTTTTTCCATTAACGCCAGTACCTGTTCCTATAGCGGGAACATCTCCATACCTAATATTACTTTGCTTACTAATTACCTTTCCTGAACTTGTATCCACATAAACATCCCAATTTCCTATAATTGGAGTTGTATATTTTACATTTACTAAATATACCTCATAAACCTTTTTCCCAATAACCAAAAATGTTTTGTTTGCTGTTGGCTCTGAGCTAAGTTTAGCGGCTTGTCCTTTTAATAGCCCTTGTGAATTTTTAGAAGTTAAACTGTCCATTTTAGTGCATTCGCCTTTTGCAATCGAAATAGCTTCACTTGATGTTATCTTATTAATAAATGATTTTGCAAGGGACCTAACAGGAATCGCAGTTTTGAGAACTACATTTCCAGTGACTGAGGTTATAATACCCCCTTTATTAAAATGCACGGTTATCTGTTTATCCTCAACTGGTAAACCTGATATATATTGATATAATTTTATGTGTGTAAATCCTGCATTGTCTACTATTATTTTTGCATCTTTAAAATCACTAAAAATATTATTTAATCCAATAATTGTTTTGTTTTGATCTAAAAATGTTAACGCTTCTTTTACGCTTGGCGTTTTTGGGTCCGACAAAATACCTGATATAAACAATTCGCCATTGCTTTCATTGTTTTCATCTACTTGAACATTACTTTTATTATATTTTTTTAAATTGTTTAAAAAATTATTATGTATAGAATTGCTTGTAACACTTATATTGGTAGCACTGCTTGTCGTTGCTGCAAAGCCTAAAGTTGAAGTGTTTAATAAAACCATTAACGTAGAGATTGTAACAGCTATAATTTTTTTTATAAATTTATTTTTTCTCATTTTTTCTCCCTTTAAACTAGAATAATAAATGCACTGTATACCATTATATACATTTTCTTTATAAAAATGATACATTAATTGTTAAAAAATATATATTTTTTTCAGCCATAAAATCCAGTGTTAAATCTGGTATAATTGCACGCAAAAAAATAAAAGAGGAAATGATTACGGTTCTATGTTACTTACCTGTTTAGTATTTGAGGTTGGAATTGTAGAACTCTCTTCATCCGGTATATTCGTAGAATTTTTATCCTGGGAGTTTTCTGGATTTGTTATTTTGTCAGAATCATGGTTTGTTATATCTACAACAGGTTCTTTTTTATCATCTTTTGTTGTCTCATCTAAATTCTTATTTGGGAATGTAATGGCTTTGCTCTCTGTAGATTTATTGCTGTCTTTTATTTCATTTTGCTTAGAAGTCAAAGTGCTATTATGTATATCTGTTTTCATCAAAATACTTTTAGAATTACTAACTATTGAAGTTTCTTTAACCTGATTAGCATCTGAACTTAAATTTGTTAACTTAGTTAATCCTTTTAAAGGTTCTGTATTACTTACCTTATTAGAGGCTAAATCCAAATTAGTTAACTTTGTTAATCCTTTTAATGCTTCTATATTGCTCATCTTATTAGTATCTAAATTCAAACTAGTAAGGTTAGTTAATCCTTTTAATGCCACTATATTACTTATTTGATTAGTGTTTAAATCCAACTTGCTCAAACTTTTCAATTTTTCTAATGGCTCGATGTTGCTTGTCTTATTAGTGTTTAAATTTAAATTAGTCAAATGAGTTAATCCTTCTAGAGGCTGCAAATTACTAATTTTATTAGTAGCTAAATTCAAATCAGTTATGTTAGTTAGTCCTTTTAATGGTGCTATGTTACTAATATTATTATCACTTAAATTCAGCGTAACTAAATTAGTGAGATTCTCAATTCCTGAAAGATTAGTAATATGTTTGTCTTGAGCATTTTGAAGACTCGTTATATTATCCACATCATCTTTTAAGATATCTCCAGTAGGACATTGTATTTTCTCCCTTATTAATTTTTCCAAATTCTTATCTGGGAATTTAATAGCTGTACTATCTGTAACTAATACGCTAACTAATTGTCGTTTTGGTTTGCTGTTTGCAAAATTGCAATAAACAATGCCAATGCCTAATAAAGAGATGACAAAAACATATAGCAATTTAATTTTCATATAAAAAATATTTTTCATATTCTTAATCCCCCATTTGTTGTAATAATTAAACTTTAACAATATACTCAATTTAAAAAAATCATTTAGCAATTGAGGGAATTATATTATTAAATTATTTTCTGAGTCGCCACAAAATTTTAAAGAATTATTAATAAACATCTGAGAGTTCCACTCGTATGCTTTCATCTTGACCTTTTACTTTATTACTATGTACAATATTTTCTTCATGTATTTTTCCTGATGGAACTGTAAAAGTAAACTTACTTCCTTTTCCAAATGTACTTTGTGCATATATTCTTCCACCTTGTAATTCTACAATCGATTTAACTAAACTTAAACCAATGCCAGTACCTTCTGCATTCCTCGATAATGATTTATCAACTTGTTTAAATCTATCAAATATTGTACTCAAGTTTTTTTCTTCAATACCAATACCATTGTCACTTACTGATATTTCAACAAATTCATTTTTATCCTTAATATCAACAAATATTTCGTTACCTTCATCTGAAAATTTTATAGCATTTGATAAAAGGTTTAATACTATTCTCTCTATGATTTCTGGATCACAATCAATATATTTTTCTTCTACATCCGTATCAAAAACAATGTTTAACCCCTTACATTCAGTAAAAGAAGTTACAGACATAACAATGTCTTCCACAACTTCAACTATATTATTAGTAGACAAATTCAATTTAAAGAACCCTGCCTGAATTTTTGATGAATCAACTATATTATTAATAAGTTTTGATAATCTATATGAATTAACCTTCATCGAGTCTAGGTATTTAATAAATGTATCACGTTTTGCGTCTAATGACCCATTATTGCAATACAGCTGAAATAACTGAATCGCAGAAAAGATTACATTTAATGGTGTTTTAAGTTCATGTGAAATGTTTGCAATAAACTCTTCGTGTGAAATCAGTACACCCTGTAACTGTTTGTTGACTTGATTTTTTTTCTCAACTTCTTCGAACATATAATTATAAATATATTTAATAAATATTAAGTTTCCTGCAATTAGTAAAAATCCTAAAAAAGCAAGCAAACATCGCTGAATTATTTGAGTATGTGCAACTTTATTTCGCGAACTATTTACTTCTAAATTAATTTTATTCATTAAAATATTATCAGTTGCCCTAAATTTATCAACTAAATTTTTACCTTGATTTAAATTTAATTTTGCCTGACTTGATTTACCACTTGCGACTAATATTATTTGTTGATTATAAAAACTTTGAATGGATTTCATTTCGGAAATAAGTTGATTAGTAAGACCCGTTTCCAAATTCGTATCTTTCAAATTATCTAATGAATTGTAATATCCTGGTATTTGTTTGCTCCCCAAATAATAAGGTTCTAAAAATTCTTTATTATCAGATATAATATATGCTCTTATACCTGTTTCCTGATTTATTAGTGATGTTAAAATCTCCGTTGAAAATATTTTTGCTGGGAGTATTTTTTTTATAACAAAATCTGATTCTGTGCATACCTTATTCATGCTATATATACTAAACAATACTATAACTAATGATAAACAAGCAATTGAAATATAACCAAATATCATAGTTCGTCTACTTCTACTTTTTGCCATAACACTTATCCCCACTTTTCAAAAGTTCTTTCCACAAACGACTATTCTTTTTCCACTTTTTATTAAGTTACTTTTATCTATTCCAACTATAACTTTTATTTTTCTTATGTTGTTAAAGTCTCTGTCATATACACTTGCACTAACGACGTTCATAAAATACCCCTTATTTACTTTCTTTTTAAAGTATTCGACAAGTTTCTCTTATATCCTTTAAAATGTTACAAAAATAAAAAAGTGCTGTTTGCACTTTTCAATTATTCTAATTCATTATATGTATACCTACGTATACGAATTTTAACGATTTAATTCCTTATTAAGTTTCTTTAATACCCTCTTTTCAATTCTAGATACATAAGACCTTGAAATCCCAAGTATTACTGCAATCTCTCTTTGAGTTCGAGGATTACCATCAACTAGACCATAACGCATTTGGATTACTATTTTCTCTCTATCTAGTAAAGATGCATTTATTTTATCATAAAGTGTTTTGATTTGTATTTTAGTTTCTACCATATCAACAACAGAATCATCATCACTACTTAATACATCTATAAGAGATATTTCTTTGCCTTCTTTGTCAGTACCAATAGGGTCCTGAAGATAAATTTCTCCTTTTGTTTTCTTATTATTTCGAATAAGCATAAGTATTTCGTTTTCTATACACCTTGCAGCATAGGTAGCAAGTCTTGTTCCCTTATTAATATTAAATGAATCTATTCCTTTAATAAGACCCACAGTTCCGATAGATATAAGATCATCTACATCCTTTCCTGGGTATGAATATTTTTTTACTATATGCGCAACTAGTCTCAAATTTCGTTCAACTAATACGCCTTTTGCAAGTAAGTCCCCTTCTTTCAATTTTATCAAATAGGATTTTTCTTCTTCTTCGCTAAGTGGTTGAGGGAATGAATTATTCCCAGTTATATAAGCTGTCAAAAATGTAACATTCCCAATCATATTCAATAAACAATTTATGAAAAACACAGGTATTCCTCCTAATAATGCTTCTTAATATAATATGATTTATTTCATTAATAGTGCCTGTATAAGGAAAATATATATAATTATTTTTTTATTTATTCATTCTATTTATTCATTCTATTTAATTTATTTCTAATAGTTAATTATAAATAACTATATTTTGAATATTTTTTTTGGAAATTGTCTATAATTTAAATACACCAACGCATTATCGAGTTGGAAAAATATTGAATTGATTTTATCTAAATTAATTTTTAAGGAAATTTTGCTTGTTTATTATTGCTTTATCAATACTTACTAGTAGGCACAAGGAGGAGGAAATAATGATTAACTTTAAGAGTTTTCAATCTATTTTTTTAACATCAGTATTAGTAATCACTATATCAGCAACTGCATCACTTAATTTATTTGCAGCAACATTAGAAACTTTTACCTATACTGTAAAAAGTGGAGATTGTTTATCCGTAATAGCTCAAGACAATGGAGAATCATTGTATACATTAAGAAAAGCTAATAATAAATGGAATGATTCTATTTCTATTGGTGAAACTCTTAATATTTCAAAACCAAGCAGTCCTACTGTGAATCAAACGAAAGAAAATAAGGACACTGTAGTTACAGCTAAACTTTCTTCTAATTCAGTTTTAGCATATGCATCAAAGTTTCTAGGCATCCCTTATGTATGGGGTGGGACAACCCCTTCAGGTGGTTTTGACTGTTCAGGATTTACAAAATATGTATTTGCACGTTTTGGCATAAACCTACCAAGAGTTTCCGAGGATCAGCAAAATGTAGGAACACTTATATCTAGATCTGATCTTCAGCCAGGAGATTTAGTGTTTTTCGGAACACCTGCTCATCATGTAGGAATATATGTTGGAAACGGTAAAATGATAAATGCACCTCACACAGGAGCTGTGATTAGAATTCAGAATCTAAACAGTGATTTTACATATGGTCGCAGAGTTAATTAGGAAAGGAAAAATCGAATGCATTTTTCCTTTTTCCTTTTTCTCCTCATCAAATAAAAAATTTAGTTAGTTTTCCACACTTATTAATATAAAATTTTAAATATTGTATTTTTGTAAAGGAGAACAGTATATGGAAGGAACAAAAAATAAGAAGAAAATTAAACGCACACATAAAATCACTAAAATTGTTATAGGAATTATATTTTTAGGAATTATAATCGGTTCAGGTACAATTTTTACAATAATTCAAGCGTCACCACCTTTAGATACCAAACAAATATTAGCTTTAAACCAAACCTCTATAATTTATGATGATAAAGGAAACCAAATGGACAACATTATTAGCACAAATGAAAGCGGTCAGGTTGTAATGAGAACCAATGTGTCGTTAAATAACACATCTAAATATCTAGGTGAAGCTTTCATAGCTATCGAGGATGAACGTTTCTATAAACATGGAGGCGTAGATCTTAAAGGAATTACTAGGGCAGTACTTATGGATGTTAAAAATAAACTTCTTAATAGCGACAAAGGTACTCAAGGGGCATCCACTATAACTCAACAGCTTATAAAAAATCGGATGTTCCTAGATGATTCATTAAACAATAGACTTGATTATAAAAGAAAAATACAAGAAGCTTATCTTTCTATAGACCTGGAGAAATCTATGTCAAAGGATAATATACTAGACGCTTACATGAACACTATTTTTTTAGGTGGTAATGCTTATGGTGTGGAAGCCGCAGCATACCAGTATTTTAACAAAACCTCAAAAAATTTAACTTTAGTAGAAAGTGCCTTTATCGCAGGTATGGCTCAAAGTCCTTCTGGATCTTATCCCTTTACAACTTACAATGAAAAAGATCCAAGTGTTTATATTAATAAAACTAAATTAGTATTATATAATATGTATAAAACTAATTCAATTTCAAAAGAAGAGTATGACAATGCAATCAGTAGTATAAAAATCAATAAAATTGTATTCACAAGACCTAACGAAGATTTAAATAAATATAACTATGAATCATTTTCAAGCCCCGTTGTTAAACAAATTAAGACTGATTTAATGGCCAAATATAATTATAGTAATTCACAAGTTACATCTTTATTAATTAATGGTGGATTAAAAATATATACAACTATGAATAAAGATCTTCAAACTAAATCTCAAAAAATAGTGGATACTGACCCAGTCTTTAAAAAAGTTAAAAATACAAGTAGTAAAAATATTCAGTCCTCTGCAGTGATTTTTGATTACCACAATGGGCAAGTTAAAGCCATTATAGGTGGAAGAGGAGATGAGCCAGCTCAATCCTATAATAGAGCAGTTGATATCAAAAGTTTTCCAAGATCAACTGGTTCAAGCATTAAGCCTTTAACAGTATATGCTGCTGCAATTGACTCTAAAAAAGCTTCAGCGAGTACCGTAATAGATGACTCACCTCTATCTGCAAAAATAGCCAATAAATATAAAACTAATGGAGCTTCCTATAATCCAACTGATGATAATAAAGCTATGGGACCAATTACAATAGGTTCTGCTATAAAAACATCTCAAAATCTAGTTGCTGTTAAACTTGAGGATCAAATAGGTGTAGCCACAGGATATACTTATGCTAAAAAGTTTGGCCTAAGTGTTACAAGCGCCGATAAGAATATTGCTACCATGGCACTTGGACAGTTTTATGGTGGTGAAACTCCACTGCTAATGGCAGCCGCCTATGGAGTTTTTGGAAACTCTGGTATGTATTCAAGCCCTAGACTATATACCAAGGTTGTAGACAAAACTGGGAAAGTATTATTAGAAACCAAATATACAACTAAAAAAACACTTAGTCCCCTAAGCGCTTACACAATGTATGATTTATTAAAGGGTCCGGTAAGTTCTGGTGGTACAGGTACCAATGCCAAATATGGCACTATGCCAATTGCAGGCAAAACAGGAACTACTACTAATTTAAAAGATTTATGGTTTTGTGGTTTAAGCCCTTATTATTCAGCTGCTGTTTGGATAGGAAATGATGATAATAAAAAGTTTTACAATTTAAGCAGTAATGATGCTGCTTTAATTTGGGGAAAATTAATGAAGGAAGCAAATGCTAACCTTCCTGTAAAAGATATCACACCGCCAGCTGGAGCTAAATCATTATTAGATACTTCCAAAGATAAGAAAAAAGTCATTAAAACAAAGGATAAAGTCGTTAAAGTTACACCAAATATAAATTCTATATTAAATGACGTTAAAAAATTTTTTAAGTAACATTATAAACTAATTAAATAAGTAAATAAGTAAAGGAGGAGCTTTCGCTCCTCCTTTACTTATTCCTAAATTAAAAGATTTTTTTATGTATGTACTGACTTTAATAAGCCATAATCTCACGATGTCACATCATACATACTTTCTCATGTGCTTTAACGCAGTTTTTTCTAGTCTGGAAACCTGTGCTTGGGATATACCTATTTCATCAGCCACTTCCATTTGAGTTTTTCCGTCGAAGAACCTCAAATTAAGAATTAACTTTTCCCTATCTTTTAGCTTTTTCATTCCTTCTTTAATTGATATGTCTTCGAGCCAACTATCATCTAGATTTTTACCATCCTTAATTTGATCCATTACATAAATTTCATCCCCACCATCATGGTATATTGGTTGAAATAATGATACTGGATCTTGAATAGCATCTAGTGCAAATACCACATCTTCTCTTGGCAATTCTAATTCTTTTGCTATTTCAGTTACAGTCGGTTCTTTATTATTCTCATTCACCAATCGCTCTCTAACCTGTAAAGCTCTATATGCAATATCCCTTAAGGACCTGCTAACTCTTATAGAGTTATTATCTCTTAAGTATCTTCTTATTTCCCCAATGATCATAGGGACTGCATATGTAGAAAACCTAACATTTAGACTTAAATTGAAATTATCAATTGATTTCATGAGCCCTATGCAACCTACTTGAAATAAATCATCTACATTTTCTCCTCTGTTATTAAAGCGCTTTATCACGCTCAAAACTAATCTTAGATTTCCCTCGATAAATTCATCCCTGCACTCAGGTTCTCCATTTTGTATCCTAAATAGTAAGTCTTTCATTTGTTTTTCTTTTAATTTAGGTAATTTTGAAGTATTTACTCCACATATTTCTACTTTATTGAACATCATAAGGTCATCATTCCCTTCAGAATATCTGTATTAAAATTATGTCCCTATGATTTATTTTTTATACTACAGACAACCCTACAATATTTAATTAATTTTTCCACCTTGATTCTAAATAATTTGAAATATTGACAATATCAAAAATTAGGACTATTGTTAGGGGTAATGTTAATTGATAATTACAATTTAATATTCTTGTTAGGTGAGGTTACTGTATAAGACACACGCTACTGCCCAGAAATGTCGAGAGACGCCAACGGGTCAGCAGGTATTACCGGATTAAGGTTTTACTTAATGTAGCTGAGTATCAAATCTCTAAGCTATACAGTGCTAAAACTCAACGAGTGGGATGAGTTAATTTATTCGTGCGCTTTTATTTAAAAGCATTTAATCTTTCCACTTCATTGTGGAGAGCTTTTTTACTTTAACGGCATTTCCGAAGTCGTTAAAGCTCCATAGAGGAGATGATGCATCTTCTTTGAAGCTGTTGCATCTTCCAGGTCGATTTTGCTGCGACCCAGGAGATGATTTAATTGTAAAAGTGTAATTGACATAAATTATTATCAATTATGTTAAATTTGAAAGGAATGAATAAAAATGAACAAGCAAAAAACTGCATTATTATCTATATTTTCTAATAGTGCGTTAATAATTTTTAAAATTATAGCTGGAATATTAATGGGCTCAGTTAGTGTTATATCTGAAGCAATCCATTCTTCTATAGATCTTTTGGCAAGCGTTATTGCCTTTTTCTCCATTAAAGCAGCCTCGAAAGCTGAGGATACTGGTCACCCCTTTGGACACGGTAAATACGAAAATGTATCTGGATTCGTTGAAGCTTTATTAATTTTACTCGCTGCCGCTCTTATAGTCTATCAAGCTATAAAAAGAATGTTTGAAGGCGGAACAGTTGAGAATGTAGATGCTGGTATATTTGTAATGCTTTTAGCATCTGTAATTAATTTCTCTGTCTCAATGGTAATATTAAAAACAGCTAAGAAGACAGAATCTATTGCTCTAGAGGCTGATGCTATGCATCTTTTAACAGATGTATATACATCTCTCGGAGTGTTTATTGGACTTGTATTATTACAAATAACAAAAATACCAATTATTGATCCACTTACTGCGATATTTGTTGCATTACTAATAGTTAAGACTTCTATAAACTTAATCAAAAAATCTTTAACTGATTTAGTAGATTCTAAGCTTCCAGATGAGGATATTTCAAAAATAATAAACATACTTGACTCTCATTCAGAAATAACTAGATATCATAGTTTAAAAACTAGAAAAAGTGGACCTACAAGAGAAATTAACGTGAATGTCCATCTTTTCGCAAAGGAATCACTAGTTGATGCACATACTCTTTCTGATAAAATTGAAGAGGAAATAAAGAATGTTTTTCCTGGAAATCCATATGTAATGATTCATTTAGAACCAGAAATGTCTATGAGCCCCGTTAATCAAAACAGCGAACTCATAAATAAACTTTCATAATAATATTTCTCTCCGAGATATATCGTTATTTTTTAACAAATCTTATATTGACTAGCAAAAGGCTTAGGGTAACATTAGTGTTCCCCTAAGCCTTTATTTATAAATTTCAAATTCATACTTTCTAAATAACATTTTAGCATAATTATCTTCTACTATTTTCAATGATTTTGTGGGATATTCTTTACCCAAAAAAAATAGACACCCTTTGGGGTATCTATTTTTCATAATATTATTTTCTATAGTCTACTATCTTAAGTTAAGTTAACTTAAATTTAATTTAACTTAATTTATTTAATATCTAACCCTTTTTTATTCTTTATTAAGCGCTTAACATATATCTTATAATATGCTATATAAAATAACACGATGCCCACTAAAGAACCTGAGAAATCTATTATAACATCACTTACAAGTGAAGTCCTACCCGGAACAAACATTTGATGAAATTCATCAGTTACTGCAAATAATAGACAAATAAACATTATAGTAGTTAATGCATTTTTCCCCTTAAGTCCAAGAGAAAATAAAACATTGGAAACAAGAACCGCTAATAATGCGTACTCAAATGCATGTGCATTTTTTCTAATAATTAAGTTTATTTTCTCATCTCGTGAGCTTATGGGTAATACTCCAGCTTTTGCTTTAGTTGTATTAGTTTTACCTTCTACATCGTATTTAACATCCCGTATTGATTGCACAATTCCATAACTTCTTAAATTTGATAATGCTCCAGGTCTAGAGGAATTATAAAATATAAAACCCAATGATAACAAGCATAGTAAAATTCCTAATTTTTTCAATTTACCACCATCCAATTTTGTAATAACACACATTATACCATTTTTTGAACTTAATATCATCCTTTTACTTTACTAATATGATTTCTTTTAAATAGAGAAAACCACTAAATTGACAGTTAAAGCATCAATTTAGTGGTTCCATATTATTAGTCTAAATTAATTTAATTTTATACTAAGCCTTTGCATGTACTACTGTACTCCAATTGCTATATACTCTTATTTTTCCAACATTTCGATATGCTCGAACTTTGTAATAATAAATGCGATTTGTTGTAAGTCCTGTATTGTAATAACTTTGTGCAGTACTTCTTAATGTTAAAGCGTAAAATCCATTGCTTGTCGTTGCTCTGTAAAGTTCATAGCCACTTGCTCCAGTTACGCTACTCCAACGAGTATAAATCTGATTATATCCCAATAATGCCGCATGTATTTCTCTTGGTTTGGAAAGTATCGACTTTAAATTTATAGTATTTGAAAAATTACTGTACACCTTAGTATACCCAGCTATTCTATATGCGCGAACTTTATAGTAATAAGTATTGTTTGTTGTAAGTCCTGTGTTGTAATAACTTTTAGCAGTGCTTCTTAATATTAAAGCATATGAACCCCTACTTGATGTTGCTCTATAAAGCTCATACCCACTTGCTCCAGCTACACTGCTAAAGCGGATATAATTTGTGTTATATCCTAGTGATGCTGCATGAATTTCTGCTGGTGCTGTCGGTATATGCATAAATAATCCAAAAGCCTCTGTAGCAGAAGTTACACCCATGTTTCGTACATGAACAGATGTACCTTGGCTATCCGCAACATATGCTAACGTATAATTTCCAGGAGTAACCCATCCCATGAATACAAAAGTATGAGTTGGATTATACCCTTCGCTACCATGAGTTGTAAAGCAAATACTACCTGCCGTAAGCTCTTTAATATTATAAGAGGTCACCCACCCATGTGAACGTAGATAACTTAAATACAGTCCTGTATTAGCTACTGATTTTGGAACCGGCACACCTATGCTTCTCATTGCTTCACTAGAAAAATAAACACAAATATTGTGAGGATCCCCACAATGTAATGCAACAGCTCTGTTTATTACACTACTAATATTGGTTGAAGATTTTAAGTACATTGATAATTTCGCACCAATTACTGTTTGATTAGGCCCCGCTGCTGCGACTCTAGCTAACTCTGCTTTAGCCGCTGTTGCATTCATTGTTCTATAATTTCCCGCTATCTTCGCCTGCTTAGACATAGCTGGCCTCTCAATAGCTATTCTATCAATTTCTTCTTGTTTAGCTTTATCTGCGACAATTTGTGCCAATTTTGTAGCTTCAGTCTGTTTAGCTTTTTCGGCAACTGCTGAATTTAAAGTATTGTGAGAACTTACTGTGGATATCACTGTTTTTTGACTTGCAGCATAAACATTATTTTTGACTGGTTCTTGCCCCTTACTTAAAACTATTCCAATACTAGTGCTTAAGAATGTTACCACTGCTAATGTTGTTGTCATTAATACTCTCTTTCTGCATTTCACTATAATCTTCCCCCAAATTTATTAGTGTTGCTAATGTTTTCCCCTCTACGCACTAATTATATATTTTATTTGTATTATTTAATAAGACATAACTGTAATGATTATATGCTAATAAATGTTTTCATTATG
Source organism: Clostridium psychrophilum (assembly GCF_018861705.1). Taxonomy (GTDB): domain Bacteria; phylum Bacillota; class Clostridia; order Clostridiales; family Clostridiaceae; genus Clostridium_AD; species Clostridium_AD psychrophilum. Next base: position 38,613 of record NZ_JAHLEC010000024.1, read on the forward strand.
ATAACATTAAAAAATAAAAATCAAAAAATATTTAGTTACTGACTTATTAATGCACCAAAATTATACATTCGGCAATTGCCTTGTATAGTCCTTTAATATATTTCTATAAAAGTAAATATTTTCAACTTGCAATAAAAAATAGGTTTTAATAATAAATTTAAAATAGATCTGCTAAAAGGAATTACTTGACATAAATATATACGAATTATATAATAAATAATGTAAAATATGTTTGGGACTAAAAAACAAGTCAAAATATAAACATACAAAAGAATTTATGCAAATCTTGGTCATCGTTAATTCAAACTTTGCATAATATTAATATGGAGGCAAATAACATGAGTGAACAAGCTATACAACAATATGGGAAATCTTCTTTTTCCACTAAACTTTTTTTTAATCATAAAGTAAATAAAGCAATTAAAGATTGTAATACCATTGAAACATATTTGTTTAAGAATAATCATTTAAATAAACATGATGACAAATTAAATCTAATAATCTCTGATGGATGTAGCAATGAGGTAGACAGCAGTTACTTCTTATGCAAGGGATATACTGAGAATGGAAGCATAACTCCTATAAGAAAATATACTGCTATAAATGGAGAAGTAACAAAACACATCGATGCAATTAATCGTGACATAATTATTGTACACTTATATGAAAAAAGCGTATACTTACATAACTATACTAAAAGCAATAAATATATATCAGGATATTTGATAGACGAAGAATCAAAATCTAGTAAAAACAAGAGTTTAATTTTTACCAATAAAAAGATTAAAATAAATACAAAAAATATAAATAAATTTGATACTATTAGCGTTGTTGATGATTTCGTGGATAAGTTTATATTGTAAACGTTATTCAAACATTCGGACTAATTAGTCATGTCTAAAACGACATGCAAGTCATGTCTAAAACGACATGCAAGTCATGTCTAAAACGACATGCAAGTCATGTCTAAAACGACATGCTAGTCATGTCTAAAACGACATACTAGTATGTCAAACCCATATACAAGTTACCTAGCTTAGACCTTCAAGGTATATTGATACATCTACTAACTTCTTTATAGATGGCTCTAAATACGAAAAACAATCATAAATATCTGTTATGCCATCATTCTTGATGGCTATATTTCTGTGTAGTGATATTCTATTATAAGCATCCATTAGAACACCTCTCTATATTTAAACAACAAATCATAAAAGTCTATATTTTATATTTAGTTTATCCTAATAATAGTCTAAAAAATATAACCTTCTTAATTCAATAATCATATTTCATCTGCAAATCACCCTTATTAATGAATTCTCCATACATTTCTTATATAAGCTCATTATTTTAACTATTTGTCCCAATTTTATTGTTTTAAATTTTAATTAAATATTAATTTATTTGATTAATTTCTATAATTTAGCTTTAATTTTGTTAAAATTGTTGTTATTTCTCTATATTTATGTATAATTGTACACATAAGTCCCATTTTAGCTTTTTAAATTGAAGCTTAATATACAAAACTTATTGGAGGATACAACATGAAGAGTTTACTTAAAATTACTGCTTTAACAACACTATTTTACATATTTATTTCTGGTTTTTCACAGACCTTTGCTAAAGATTTATATAAGTCTAACAATTTAAATTTTGGTTTAGGACTCGCCATTGGTCAATCTATAAACATAAGATCAACTCCAGATATGAAAAGTGATGATAATAAAATAGGTATTCTAATGAAATCGGATCACTTTTATATTGTTGATGATCTTGGAGAATGGTATAAAATTAAGTACAATGATAATGGTATTCTAAAAGATGGCTATGTATATGCATTATTTACTATGCCAATTAGGGATGATAAAACTGATAGTTACCTAGGATTTATTTCTTCTAAGTATGAGTCTACTGTATATACTGGGAATATATTAACAAGCTTTCGTGACCCTGGTACACTATCTAACAACACTTTTGATGCAGGTGGTAAATCTTATGGATTATACCACCTCTCATCTAATAGAGGCACCCTAGATGTATTTTTAAAGTATTTGGGAACAAAATCTGATGGAAAATATTTTTATGATAAACTTATTAAGGCTAAAGCCTCCGACAACAATAAATACAGCACTAATTTTGACAAGACATGGCAGAGTTTAGCCACCAATAACCGGAGTAAGTTTTTTAAAATACAACACAAATTTGTTAAAACAAAGTATTATGACGTTGCAGCATTGATGTTGAAAAACAAATATAATTTTGATATAAGTACTAAAAGTCTCGCTCTAAAAGAAGCACTTTGGTCCACTGCTGTGCAATATGGAATAAAAGGAAATGGGACTACAAAAGGTGCAGTAGATATATTCACAGAGGCTGGACTTAACAAAAAAGAAAAAGAATTGATTACAAAGATATATGATTTAAAAATTGAGCATGCTGAAAGTAAAAATAATAATTTTCTTAAAAATCGTGCTTTATCTGAAAAAGATGATGTGATAGATATGTATAATAGTTATAAGGGAATCGTCAAATAAGACGGTTTCTTTTTTTATGTCTATATTTTTTACAACTTCTATTGAGACTTTATACATATATAGTATAATTAAACCAATAACGTAAAATGAAAGGATGAAATTAATGTTATATTTAATTAAAACTATTGCTAATCTAATTTTGCCACCAGGTTGCTTAATTATTGCTTTGTTTATATATATTGTGTTGTATTACAAAAAAAATAAAAAGTTACCTAAACTTATTGTTGCTATATTAATTCCCTTTTATATAATATCAATACCACTTACCTCAAACTTATTAATGCATTCACTCGAATACAAATATCAACAACCTAGTAAAGTGAATGGTGATGTCATCATTGTATTAGGTGGTGGTGCTACTTTAACTTCTCCCGATTTAAGTGGAAACGGTAATCTTTACAATTCCGCAGGCAATCGTTTGCTTACAGCTGCCCGAATACATATGAAAACTGGATTGCCTATACTTTTTACAGGTGGTCAGGTTTTTAAAACTAGCGGAAATGAAGCTGAAATTGCAAAACGTCAGTTGTTAGATTTAGGACTAAACAAAAATTCTATAATTATGGAAAATAAGAGTTTGAATACTACCCAAAATGCTAAATTTACCTCAGTTTTATTAAAAAAATATAACTATACCAAACCAATACTTCTAACCTCTGCTTTTCATATGCCACGAGCAGTAGTTAATTTTAATAATTCTGAAATAAAGAATCTTCAAATCTATCCCACTGATTACACTACAAATAAAACATTATCTATAAATTTTAATTCTTTCGTGCCATCATATTCAAGTTTAAGTTATTCCTGCGAAGCATTTCATGAATACTTAGGTATAATTCAATTAATAATAAAGAAATAATAAAGATATTACCAGATTAAGATACGACTCTCTCCTTAACTCAAAACAGCCGGATCATCCACTATAGAAAATCCGTCTGGCTTGCTTCTATAATCTATTAGTTATCCTTAATAAATTAAAAACTATTTTCTTAATTGCTGTATTCCAGTAACTATACTTTTACTATCCATTTTGAATGTAGATTTAGCTTCATCTGAAGTAAAATATACATTTCCATCAACTTTGGCATCTATTAATTTAAAGTTCTTTGCTGAAACATAAAGGTCACCTTTTAATGTTCCATGCTCTATACAAGCTTCAGGACTAATAATAGTTAATTTTGGCACAGTCAAAGTAAATTTGTTTGTTATCTTCTTGTCTGCATCTTGACTAAATAGATCTATCTTACGTTGTATAATATCTTTACCATTAGCATCTTTTTTACCATTTTTATATTCACCATCGACAACAAGTTTTTTATTTATATTTAAATTTTTTGTTATTGTAATTATCCATGTTCCCTTGCTACTTATAGCCTTTTCAAAAGCAGCTGGGGTACTTACTATTGATACTGTGTTTCCTACATTTGCGCTTATTTTTTCTGGCATTAATTCCTGTTTTCCAGTCACTTTACTTTTAGCATCCATTTTGAATGTAGATTTAGCTTCATTCGTAGTAAAATATACATTGCCCATAACTGTGGTATCTATCAACTTAAAGTTATTTGATGACACATAAATGTCACCTTTAATAATTCCATGTTCTATACTAGTGTTAGAACTTTTAATAGTTAATTTTGGAGCAGTCAAAGTGAATCTAGAAGTTATATTCATCTCTTTGTCTTGACTATATAAATCTATTTTACGTTCTATAATGTTTTTATCATTTTTATATCACCATCGACCACAAGATCCTTATCAGTAGTTAGGTTCTTTGTTAATGCAATAGCTGATGTACCTTTGCTACTTATAGCCTTTTCAAAAGCAACTACAGTACTTACCATTGGATTTGTTGCTAACTCCTGTTTCCCAGTTACTTTACTTTTAGCATCCATTTTGAATGTAGATTTAGCTTCATTAGTAGTAAAATATACATTTCCTTCAACTATTGTATCTACTAATTTAAAGTTATTTGCTGAAACATAAAGGTCTCCTTTAAAAGTTCCATATTCTATACTTGTTTGGGGACTATTAATGATTAATTTTGGAACAGTCAAAGTAAATTTAGAAGTTTTATTCTTAGCTTTGTCTAGACTAAATAGAGTTATCTTACGTTGCACAACATTTTTGTCATTTTTATATACACCATCAACTGCAAGATCTTTGTTGATAGTTAAATTTTTTGTAACTGCAATAATCCATGTTCCTTTGCTACTTATAGATTTTTCAAAAGCAGTTTCTTCGACTTTATTTACCGTGTTTGGAACTGTATTCACCACATTTGGAGTGGTTTTCGGCGGCATTGTTGCTTGTTTTGCGCACCCCACAGATAATACATAGTACTCTCGGAAACTCTCAAGCCATTGCTAATTCTAGGTTCATTTTTATGCATATATCAACTTCACCCCAGAATTTCTTCGAGCTTTCTATCTTGAGGATAGCATAGGTAATCTAAGCTATCCTTAGTATTATTGATTTATTTAAATTAAATAGTATGTAATAAGACTTGACAGTAGTAAAAATTTCGCAAAATGAATTATGTATATTATTACCATTTTTCATTTATAAGGAGTGATTTTTATGTTAACTGTTAAGGCTTCACATACTCAATATCAAAATTTTGTTGAAACATTTTTAGAAGAATTCTTTA
>NZ_JAHLEC010000025.1 GCF_018861705.1 Clostridium psychrophilum
CTTTCTGATTTTGTCCACCTCATTTCTTAGTCATGAGGTTTTATTATACTATATTCTTTTTGGGACATAATCAAATTCGGTATAATAGGACATTATCACAATTCGATCATACTAAATACAGTTTTAATTAATTATATCTTGACAAAGTTTAGATATAACTTATAATATACATATAGACCAGTCGTTATATTATAATTTAAGAAGGGACGATAAATTGATGAAAAACAAGACTAATTCAAGAGAAAGAATTCTTAGTGTTGCAGCAATTCTTTTTCAATCTAAAGGATATAATGCCACAGGATTAACCGAAATTTTAAAGATAAGTGAAACGCCAAAAGGTTCTTTATATTATTATTTCCCTAATGGGAAAGAGGAGTTGGCCTTAGAAGCCATACACCTAGCAAGCAATTCTATCAAATCAAAATTACAGATTGTATTGGATAAGTATTCAAATCCAATTGAAGCCATTCAAACTCTTATTAAAAATATAATTGGAGATTTAGAAAAAGAAAGAAACCAAAAGGGCTTTTCTATAAGTCTGATAGCATTAGAAACTTATTTGTCAAACGAACCGTTAAGATAAGCTTGTAGTGAATCTTTTACAGATTTACAAAACATGTATATTAAAAAATTAGTCCAAAGTGGAATTGAAAAAGAAGTTGCAAAAGAATTAGGAGTTTTTATACAAATTATTATTGAAGGTGCTATAACAGTATCACTTACTCAAAAAAGTAATGATATCTTTCTTATTGTTAGCAATCAAATAAAATTTTTATTGACCCCTTATTTAAATAACAAACATTAAATTAATATAAATATTAAATGTACATTTTGCTAGAATGTTTTTTAAGATGGTAGTTAAAAGCTAATTAATAAAATATTTTCAAAATGTATAAATTATTTTAATTTTTATATAGACTAGTCTAATATTATTCAGAGGAGATTATAATTTATGAATTCAGAAAAAAGTTATGCCAAAGTGGCCGAGCATTATAATGCAAAAGCAATTATGATTGTATTACTACTTGGAAGTTTTATATCACTATTTAACGAAACCATACTCAATGTAGCATTTCCGACATTAATGGTAGAAATGCATATTACAGCAACTACAGCACAATGGCTTACTACAGGTAACGTATTAGTAGTTGGAATTCTTGTGCCAGTTACAGCTTTCCTTATTCGCACATTTACTACAAAACAACTGTTTTTAAGTGCAATGACATTATTTTTAATAGGAACTATTATGGCTGTATTTTCTACGTCATTTATTTCATTATTAATTTCAAGATTGATCCAAGCATCCGGTACCGGTATGCTTATACCTATTTTAATGAATACAGCATTAGTCGTAAACCCTCCAGAAAAACGTAGTTCAACAATGGCATTATGCATTTGTGTAATTACATTAGGTCCTGCACTTGGTCCAACAGTTTCAGGTTTATTACTACAATATTTTAGTTGGCATGCATTATTCATATTAATACTTCCCATAATAATTATTTGTATGATTTTCGGTTATATATTTTTAGAAAACACATCAGAAATAACAAAACCAAAAATTGATTATTTATCTATCTTACTATCAACTGTAGGTTTTGCTGGATTTATATTTGCAGTAAGTTCAGTAGGTACGATGCAGACATTGCCACTTGTTATAATTTTGGGAATTAGTCTTATATCCTTATTTTTGTTTGGTAAACGTCAATTAGCATTAAAAGAGCCTCTCCTAGAATTACGCTCATTTAAACATCCGGTGTTCACAATAGGTGTATTATTGATCGTAATAATGCAGATATTACAGTTTTCAATGAGTATAATAATACCAATGCTATTACAAAATGGCATGAAAACATCATCGTTTGTATCAGGAATTGCTTTACTACCTGCAATTCTTGTTATGGCTATATTAACCCCATTTGTTGGTAAACTTTATGATAAAATAGGTGGTAAAATATTAATTTCAGTTGGCTTTGCAATAATATGTATTTCCGCTTTCATATTATCTCGCATTACTCCACAAACTTCTATAACAACAATTATTATTATATATTGTTTTATATGCATAGGAATAGCTATGTCAATGTCACCTAGCCAGACAAGTGCACTTAATGAATTACCACATAAAAATCAAGCAGATGGTGTTGCAATATTAAACACCTCGATGCAACTAGCTGGTGCTTTTGGTTCAGCTTTATTTTTAGGAATTATGACTGCTTATCAAAATAGTTATTTAAATAACGCACATAATGCAAATAATTCTGCAAATCAAATAAATGCTTTATACAATGGTTTTTCTCATTCGCTTACCGTTGCTGCCATAATAATTGCAGTTGGTTTTATATTAACATTAAAATTAAAACATGATACTAAAAATATTATTGGAGAAGAAGCTCAATTTCGCTCGTAAGGTTTTGCTTTCAAACTTAGTAATTATTCTACCAATTATGTAAATGATTTAACAAAATTACAAAAGAGGTGTAGCAAATTCTGCTACACCTCTTTTGTAATATTAAAAACGGAAATCTCGTTTTCCATCATGAAGCTCTTTTAAATGTTCTGCTGCAATAGCACGAATCTTTTCATTTTTAATGTTAGGAATTTCTTTCTTAATTACTACCTCACCCTTTTTCTTGGTGTCATCAGAAGCATAATCCTCCAAGTATTCCTTAAGAGTCATTAATGCGTTAGGTTGACAACAATTGCTGATTTGACCGGCCTTTACAAGTTTCATAAAACGATCACCTGTACGTCCTTCTCTGTAACAAGCTGTGCAAAAGCTTGGAATATAACCAAGTCCCAAGAGCCAGTTTACAATCTCGTCCAATTTTCGTGTATCAGTTACTTCAAATTGCTTTGAATTATCTTCTTTCGTTTCTTTTTGTGCATATCCACCAACACTAGTACATGAGGCTCCGCTTACCTGAGATATTCCTACTTCAAGCACTCTCTCTCTGCTTGTTTTAGATTCACGAGTTGAAACAATCATTCCAGTGTATGGAACAGCTATACGAATAACTGCTACAATTTTAGCGAAAACATCATCTGAAATTGAATTTGAAAATGTATTGGGATCAATATCATCAGCAGGACAAATACGTGGGACACTAATTGTATGTGGACCCACACCCATTGCTGCTTCTAAATGCTCTGCATGCATTAGAAGTCCTACAAAGTCATAACGATACATATTTAAACCAAACAAGACTCCGATTCCTACATCATCAATCCCACCTTCCATGGCACGATCCATTGCCTCCGTATGATATGCGTAATTATGTTTTGGTCCCGTTGGATGAAGCTCCTCATAGCTTTTTTTGTTATAAGTTTCTTGGAAAAGTATGTAGGTACCTATTCCTGCTGCCTTGAGCTTCTTATAATCCTCTACAGTTGTTGCAGCAATATTTACATTAACACGCCTTATAGCTCCATTTTTATGTTTAATACTATATATGGTCTTGATACTTTCAAGCAAATACTCCATTGTGTTATTCACAGGGTCTTCCCCTGTCTCTAAAGCCAATCGCTTGTGTCCCATATCCTGAAGTGCTATAACCTCTTTAACAATTTCTTCTTGAGTAAGTTTTTTACGATGTATTGTTTTATTTTTTGAGTGATATGGACAGTACACACAACCATTTATACAATAGTTCGAAAGATATAAAGGAGCAAATATAACAATACGTTTACCATATAGCTTTTGTTTAATCTCTTTTGCAAGCTTAAACATTTTTTCTTTTTCATCTTCTAAATCACATTCAAGAAGTACCAATGCCTCTCGATGAGTTAACCCTTTACAGTCTTTAGCGCGTTCTATTAAACTATCAATCAATTTACGATTGCTTTTATTTTCCTTTGCATATGCAAGGGTAGATAAAATTTCACCATCTTCAATAAACTCTGTTGCAACTTTTGACTTAGAATCATACATAGCATAAACTCCTTTTAATGTTATTGTTTTTTTAGCTTTATCGACTTATAATACATAGTTTAAGCGTGTTTTTATTTATTGTGGTGGTACTTTAGAATAAAGTGTTTTAATGTTTACATGTGGTATCATTCCAAGTTTACCTGATAATGAACTGATAACATCATTAGGTGCATCCATAACTACACTTATTACCGAAATATGCCGTTTCATATAGGGAATTCCCATTCTACCTATAATATACTGCCTGTATTCGTGGAGAATAGCGTTTAGCTTTGGAACTGCATCCCCGTTTTCAACGATAATTCCAATTAAAGCAATTCTTGTTTCCATCAACAAAATCCTTTCTTTTAAATAAAATAAAAAGTCCCTGCGCCAAGAAGGCACAAGGATAGGTTGTCAAAACCAAAGACATATCTACAAATGTATATCTTTGATAACATTACAACTATTCTCTCGCCTTCTCATTCGGGACGAACCCTTATGCATTCAGAACGATAACTTTATTAATATAATTTGCAACAGACGAAACTGCATTTGTAATCTACAATATAAAATCACTTACACCGTAACACTCCTAATAATAAATAGCAAGCTAATAAACTTTCTATAATCTACATTTATTATATCCTCATTTTAATTAACAATCATTTTAAATTTGTTGTAAAATGTAATACACTATTATATAATTATATAGAAATAATAATATATGTGCTAGGGGTGCCTTATGGCTGAGATATGAAGACTTTATTCATTATCCCTTATACCTGATCTGGATAATACCAGCGGAGGGAAGCGGTTATAATGTATAATACATTAACTATATTCCTTTGTGAATATAGTTTTTTTGTTTTTACCATAATACTTCTATAGCACAATACATGGAGGCTATATAAATGACTTATAATGAAAGAATTGCTGAAATTACCAAAAGTCCTACTGCTCTTTTTGCACTACTTGGAGTGTTCTTATTAATTTATTTAATTTTAAGGATAAGGAAAATAAGATTTACTACTCAAATGATTACTTTAGTTGGTATATCTGTCGCATTATCTACAGTATTACAACTTATTACAATTATCAAATTACCCCAAGGTGGTAGTGTTACTGCTGGAAGCATGGTACCCATCGTATTAATAGCTCTATTTTATGGTCCTGAAGTTGGATTTTTAACAGGCTTCTTATTTGGAATTATTAATTTTATAATGAGTCCCTTTGCTCTTCATCCTGTTCAAGTATTATTTGATTACCCCCTTCCTTTTATGGCTATTGGAATTGTTGGTTACTTTAGATCATATAATACTAAAGGAATACTTATCGGAGTAATTCTCGCAATGCTCGCAAGATTTGCATGCCACTTTATATCCGGGGTTGTATTTTTCGGAAGTTATGCTCCAAAAGGCACCTCAGTATATCTATACTCACTTTTATATAACGGTTCATATATGAGTTTAGAAGCCATTATCACTTGTGTAATTATAGCAATTTTACCTATAAAGCGTTTATCTAAGCTAGTTAAAAAACAAACTAGCTTAAATTAAGAAATGCATTTGCTAATCCTCTTTAATTAAATACAATAAATTATCATCTATATTATAATAAAGTGGAGCAATTAATATGTTAGGATATTTAGTCCTTAACCTACTAGCTTCTTCAAGCACAAATTCTATTTCATTACCTATTTCAAACATTGGGGCAAAGTTCATAAAATGATCTTCTGCCCTTTTTCTTTCCCATCCCACTACATCAACAAGTCCTTGAATAAACTTTTCTTTTTTTGACATCAAATTAACCATACCACAATGATTGTGAGCTATAAGCGCAATAGTTTTAATTCCTCCTATAGCTATAGTGTAAGAAACCTTAAATTCACTAAAGCGTAGAGTTCCTCCACCAGAACGAATGATAAATGCAAAATTGTTTGGTATATGAAGATATTTTCTGTTATCCATGCACATCGCTATTAACATTTGTGGACTACTTACATCCTCATATGGCTTCAATAAATCATGATATTCCAACAAATCACTTATAGGTGTGTTTTTATATTTTGCAAATATATCCTCTTTATTATTAATTTTTATTAATCTATCCATATAAGACACTCAACTCCTTTGTTTTCAGTCTATCTTAAATTTATTATCTTAACATTTAAAGTTTTTAATACTTAATCTTTATTAATATCTATTATAGTATAAGTTTTTGCATTATAATAGATATTTTATTTTTACTAAGTAAGTTGCTTACTCCATAAGTAAGTTGCTTACTCCATAAGTAAGTTTATTGCAACTTTAACTATCTCAGGATTAAATTGTTTACCCATATACTCCTCTAGAATTTCGAGTGCCTGATTATTAAACATTGCTTTTCTATATGCTCTTTCAGAAGTCATTGCATCATATGCATCCGCTACTTGTATTATTTGTGATTCAAATGGTATTTCATCACCTTTTAATCCTTGTGGATATCCTGTACCATCATAATTCTCATGGTGGCTGTAAGCAATATTTGCAACAGTGGTAAAATCACTTATTTTCTCTAAAATTGTCTTAGTATATATAGGATGTAGTTTAATAATATTATACTCATCCTCAGTGAGTTTACCTGGTTTGTTTAATATTTCTGTTGAAATTCCAATTTTACCAATATCATGCAGTAATGCTGCAGTGCCAATCTCTTTTATTTTTTCTTTTGACATTCCAAATTCAATTGCAATGTCACAACTATACTTCCTTACTCTTTGTGCATGACCTTCTGTATATTTATCCTTGACTTCAATAGCCGATACTAAAGCACTTACGATATCATCATACATCTTAGTCTCTTTGTCATGAAAAACCTTTTGAGAGTAAAAATTAGATATTATCTGTGCGTAAAACTTTAGTATTTTTTTAGAGTTTTTTGAAAAACCAGTTTTATTAAAAACATCAAGGCTTATTAACCCCACATTCACTCCCTCAACCTGAACTGGAGCATATAACGATGTGAAATCTGAATAAGTTCCAAGCTTTTTAAATATTTCTATCATTTTCTTTGAAAACTTTGTATCATCACGTTTTTTTATATATATTTTATGTGCATCTATTCTAGAAACATCTGAGCACTCATAATCAATAAAAGCATCAGTTCTGTTAAAAACTAATTTTTGAAGTGTTTCAAAATCGTATCCTTTAGTAAATACGGGTATGTATTTATCACCATCTAGCTCATAAAATTAACCTTTTTCTGCTTCTGGTATCAATTTAAAAGTACTGACAAAAACTTTCTTTAAAAAATCTTATTTACCCATATTATGAATGTTAACAAAAGAATCGAATATATCCATCGCTTTATCATAATTAATGTCTTCTTCTTTTGTTTTCATTAATATTACCCCCATAAAACAACAAATTATTGTATATATTGTATCATTAATACTTGTTTAATAGAAGAAAATCCAATATCTATATATAATATTATTAATAAAATACATATACAAATTATGGACAGTGGAGGCGATATTAATTTGAAAACCAAATTTAAGCTTTACCAGGCTTTACTCTTCTTAATATTTAAGTTTTCTAATTATATTTATATCTGCCTTAACTGGTGCTTTAGAACTACTGCTACCCCGCTCGCTTACATTTTCTAAAGGAATATTTAATTCTCTTGATATTATTGCTTTAACCCTATTTCTACAAAAACTTCCTTGGCAAGTTCCCATTCCTGCTCTTGTACGTCTTTTAATTGCATCAGTCGAATTAATTGGTATGTTTCTATGAATAGCATCAATAATTTCTGCCTCTGTGACCTTCTCACATCTGCATATTATGTTTTTTGATGAATCTTTATCATCAATTTTTCCATTAAAATTATTGTCTTTTTTAACTACTATCCCTTTTCTATACGGATTAAAATTTTTCTTTTCTTCGAGACTTAGGCCTGATTTTTTCAGTATGTTTAGTACCATTTGAGCAATTGCTGGAGATGATGTAAGTCCTGGAGAATCTATACCAGCCACATTTATAAATCTTTTTACTTCACTTTCTTCAATAATAAAATCACCTGTGCTACTAACGGCTCTTATACCCGAAAAAGAAGTTAATGCTCCTCGCAGATTAAAATCAGGTATAGATCTTCTCGCCGCCGTAATTACATCTTTTAAAGTCTCCGTGGTAGTCGATACATCATCTATATTACTCACTTCTTCTGCATTAGGTCCTATCATAAAATTACCATGATACGTTGTTGTTACGAGTATTCCTTTTCCTTTATCTGTAGGCACTTGAAAAATAACGGTATTTACAAGGTGGCCTTGCTCTTTACCCATTAAAATATATTGACCTCTCTTTGGTATTATCTTAAAGTAATTAATTCCTACCATGTTAGATATTTTATCACTATTAACACCTGCAGCATTTATAATGTACCTTGCTTCTACGTCTTCCTTATTTGTGTGTATAATAAATTTGTCTTCTACTTTTTCTATAGATGTTACTTCATGCTCAAGCTTAAGTTCTACACCGTTTGTTATAGCATTCTCAACTAATGCTATAACAAATTCATATGGTGATGCAACACCTACGCTTTTAGCATATAATGCTACTTTTACTTCACTATTTAAATTTGGTTCAATTTCTTTTAGTTTTTCGCCTCTTATAACTTCTAGATCATTACATCCTAGCTTTAACCCATTTTCATAAAGTTCTGATATTTTTTTCTCATCAGATTCATCAAATCCTATCACCAATGCTCCTGTTTGCCTATACCCAAAATTTAACTCTTTCTCAAGTTTTTTATACATCTTATTTCCTATCCCACATAATTGTCCTTTTAATGTACCATATTTAGCAGCGTAACCCCCATGAACAATACCACTGTTCGCTTTTGACGCTTTAGTTGCAACGTCATCTTCTTTTTCTAATATACCTATATTTAAATCATATCTTGAAAGTTTTCTTGCAATAGCTGCCCCCACTACCCCTGACCCTATAATAATTACATCATACATAAAATCACCCTCCAAATATATTCTCATGCTTATTTATTAATAAAACCTATTATGTTATCTATTATAATATAAATATTAGCATTATAATAGATTTTTTGGTAATATTAGGATAATGTTAAAACATAGTACTTTAAATAGTTTATAATAAAGGAAAGTATAACTAGACATTTTTCTAAATAATATACTAAGGAGATGCTTAATTTGAAAAATAAATCGATGCTACTATTATGTATAATTATTTCAGTAGGTTTTATAACTCAGGGATGTAACAAAAAATCTGAATCTATTGTTACCCCCAGCAAATCAAAACCCTCAGTTAGTACAGTTCAAAAATACTATTCCCCATATACTGGTGAAGAGGTCAAAAAAGAAGTATTAAACAATATTGCTGTACTTGCTATAGTAGAAAACTCTGTATCTGCAAGACCTCAATCAGGTTTAAACGCTGCAGATATAGTTTATGAAACCATGGCTGAAGGTGGAACCCCTAGATTTATTGCTTTATTTCAGAAAGAAAATGCAAAGAAAATTGGACCAATTAGAAGTGCCAGGCCTTATTTCTTAGATATAGCAAAAGAATATAATTTACCCTTTGCACATTGTGGAGGAAGTCAAGAAGCCCTTAATAAAATAAAAAATGAAAACCTAATGAGCATGAATGAAATGTCAAATACCTCTACTTATTGGAGAGATGCAATAAGAAAGGCACCCCATAACCTTTATACTTCTACAGAAAAGTTAAGAACTCTTGTTAAAACTAAGAAATTTTCATACTCACCTGCTGTTAAATTGAAATTTGACAAAAGCTATTGGAATAATGATAAATTTGCAAAAGCTACAAATGTTCTACTAAAAATGAATAAACTCTACACCACTAGTTACACCTATAAAAATGTTCTTTACTTAAAAAGCATGGATGGAAAAACTTCACTTAATAATGAAGATAATCTTCCTCTAACCTTTAAAAATATAGTGATACAAATCACTTCTATTAAAAAGCAAAAAGATGGAGTTCATTTAAACATTCAGCTTGTTGGCACAGGTGATGGTTATGTTATTAGCAATGGTAGGTTTGTTAAAATGCACTGGTCTAAAAAAGATTTCACATCACAGACTGTCTTAACAGATGAAAAAGGTAATACCTTACCCTTAAATCCTGGTAAAACTTGGTGGAACATTGTAGATAAAAGCACTGTTATTGACATTAAATGAATTACAATATAAAGCACAAACTCGTATTTTACAAAATAAACCATTAAGTAGACAAATAAGGATATAAAATACTGTAACCAAGTATGTATTTTGTCATAACCTAATATTATAGTAATTCTAATTGGAGTAGTTGATGATTAATGTAACACTAACACCTCTCCATTATATATATCTTATCTTTATTATTATAATAATATTTGCTATGGTGAAGAAGAAGGATATAACACTTATATGTATATTAGGTATATTTATTTTAGGCATTGCAGGTACTGGTTCTATTTCAAAGTCTACAATGGGAGTATTTAATAGTTTCGTCTACGCAACAAAAGAATTAATGCCTACCATTTTCATAATATCAGTTGTAACTGCTATGAGCAATACTCTTGTGGCTTCTGGCATAAATGACGAAATAGTATCTCCTTTTAAAGGGATTATTAAAAATTATTGGGTAGCTTATTGGGTTATTGGAATTGTTATGATGATTTTATCTTGGTTTTTCTGGCCATCGCCAGCAGTCGCTCTCGTTGGCGCATTATTTTTACCTATTGCTATTAAAGCCGGATTGCCCGCCATGGGCGTTGCTATTTCTATGAATTTATTTGGACATGGCATAGCTCTATCAAGTGATTATATTATCCAGGCAGCACCTAAACTTACTGCCGGTGGAGCGGGCATTCCTATTTCGAGTGTTATATCTGCAAGTATTCCACTTGTGATCACAATGGGTCTAGTTACAACTATAGTAGCCTTTTATTATCTTAGGCGTGATATAAAAGCAGGTAGACCACTAAGTCAAATCAAAATAGTAGATACAACTAAGGATATAACAGAGACTATGCTTATTTCTTCAAAAATGATTAGAAGAATTATGGCGATACTTATCTTAGTTCTTTTCGCAGTAGACATCTATATAATGTATACTTCAAAGCTTCAAGGTGGAGACGCCACGGCTCTTATTGGAGGTACCGCCATATTTGTATTAAGTTTAGTTTCTATATTTACTTATAAGGGTAAATCACTTGAGAAGATTACAGATAATCTTGTCAAAGGTCTTCAATTTGGATTCAAGATATTTGGTATTGTTATTCCTATAGCTGCTTTCTTCTATTTAGGGGATTCAGCTCTTAATGATATTTTCGGAAAAATACTTCCCCAAAATTCTAACGGAATAGTCAATGACCTAGGCGTTGCTCTATCAAACCTCGTTCCACTCAATTCTGTTGTTTCAGCTGGTACAATTACGGTTGTTGGTGCAATTACAGGACTAGACGGCTCAGGTTTCTCAGGTATACCACTCGTTGGTTCTATTGCTAGAATTTTTTCAACAGCACTCGGTGGTGGTATAGCAACACTTACAGCACTAGGGCAAATAGCTGGAATATGGGTAGGTGGTGGAACAATAATTCCTTGGGCAGTAATACCAGTAGCCGCTATTTGTGGTGTTGATCCCTTTGAACTTGCTAAGAAAAATATTAAGCCGGTAATTATAGGTTTAGTAGTTACTACAATAGTTGCTATATTAATTATTTAATAACTATTATATGTAATTAAAATTATTTTTATACTAAATTAAAAATTAAAAAAGGACTTGCCTCAGTATAACTGAGACAAGTCCTTTTTCTTAATATTATTAGGCTTTTTCTATATCTTTTTCGATTTTTATCTTCTTAGCTGTTTCTGCCTTATCAACATTTTCTTTTACACTATCACTACAAAGCTCAGCTTTAGCTAATAATGTTAAAGACGTTGAAATCTTTTTATTAACTATACCAACACCTAACAAAAGAAATGCAATACCTTCATACAAAGCAATTGGTTGAAATATTCCTGGTAGCAACTGTGATGTCATTAATGCTTTTTTTACAGTAGCAGCTGAATAACCCTGAGCTACAGCTTGGCTATAACTAGTTTTATACAAGTAAATATTGTTAATTAATAATGCAACTCCTAGAATTGCTACAATTGCAGCTACAACATAAAAAACATTTGAAATAACAGATTTTTTAGATACATTTTTAGAATTTTGATTCATAATAATTTTTCCCCATTTCCGCCTTAGTGGCTATAATATAAATTTCAATTTAAAATTGATGTAATAACTTTTTTTAGTATAGTATGTTTTTAAAATTATAAATAAACCTTTCGAAACACCTTTACTTCATAATAACAATGTTACCAAATAATTGTTGCATTTAAGTGTCAATATTGTTAACATTTTATTACTAAGTTCTTCAAAGCCCTTTAGAACAAACATTTTATTTAATGATTTGTTCATATTAAATATTATACACCATAATTTGTTAGATTCATATTAATTACTACTATGTAAACTAATTTTAAAAGCTATAATTTTATCTATTTTACTATTATACATACTAACAAATAACAATGCAGGTATTATTGTATAGTAGCTAGAGACTTATTATTAAATAATAACTTTATTATAATGAAATTATATATACTTGTCATATTATAATGTGTTTTGTAAGAATAGGCTTAGGTAAATTTCATTATTTTATCATAATGAAATTTTATCACAAAGCTTAGAAAATGATAAAGAATTATAGCATGTGGCACTTCCTTAGTATGGTTGGCCTAATATTACAAATTTTTATGCTTTCAAGTTTTCTAAATATTCTATATAATGGTTCTTAATACTATTCCGTATTCAAATTACAGTATAAAATTAAATTAATTTTATAGTTTTGAAAAAAGGAGGGCAGGTTAATTAGGGAAATCTCAATATAGTTAATATTGTATATTACACAAACTCTTTTACGTAATTGGAATAATAAAATATAACCGAAACTTTATATAAGGAAGGAAAGATATTATGAATATTTGGAAGAAAAAAACCTTAGAACAGATGTTACATTCTGCAGAAAAATCTGATTTAAAAAAGAATCTTACATCATTTGATCTTGCAGCACTTGGAATAGGTGCAGTCGTGGGAACAGGAATTTTTGTTTCTACAGGTGTTGGTGCTCATTTAGCAGGTCCTGCAGTTGTTTTGTCATTTGTTGTAGCCGCTATAGTAAGTGGTCTTTGTGCTCTTACCTACGCTGAACTTGCTACAATGTTTCCAGTTGCCGGTAGTACTTATTCATATTCTTATGTTGCTTTTGGTGAATTAGTAGCCTGGATTATAGGCTGGGACTTAATGCTTGAATATTTAGTTTCCTCAGCTGCAGTTGCTTCTGGTTGGTCAGGAACCTTTGTAGGATTATTAAGTTCTGCTGGAATAAATTTACCTATAGCTATAACCAAAACACCTGCCAGAGGTGGAATTATCGACTTACCAGCTATTCTTATAACAATGCTTGTAACGTGGATATTATTTGTAGGAATCAAAGAAAGCGCAAAATTAAATGATAAAATTGTTATGATAAAAGTTGGCGTAATTATTTTATTCATAGCACTTGGTATATTTCATGTTAATTTGACTAATTATAAGCCATTCGCTCCCTTTGGATGGAGTGGTGTTATGGCAGGCGCCTCAATTATATTCTTTGCATATATTGGTTTTGACGCAGTTTCAACTGCTGCTGAAGAAACTATAAACCCCGAGAGAGATGTACCTCGTGGTCTTGGTATCTGCCTTGCAGTAGTTATTGTACTTTATGTTACTGTCGCACTTGTTATAACAGGCATGGTTCCCTATAAAGAAATAAGCGAAAATAATGCTGTTCCAGGTGCACTTGCGCGGTTTGGCATTAACTGGGGAGCTGCTTTAGTTGGAACAGGTGCTGTTATAGGCATGATATCAACACTGCTCGTAATGCTCTATGGACAAATAAGAGTATTTATGGTTATGTCAAGAGATGGACTACTTCCAAAGGTCTTCTCAAAAGTTCATCCTGTCCATAAAACTCCTACTCTTTGTACTATTATCACAGGTACTATTGCCGCTATAATGGCAGGATTCTTACCATTAGATGAAATAATAAAACTCTGTAATATAGGTACATTATTTGCATTTATTCTTGTGTCTATTGGGGTCATAGTGCTTAGAAAAACTATGGCAAATGTTAAAAGAAAGTTTAGATGCCCATGGGTACCAGTTTTACCTATAATATCAGCACTAGCATGTTTTTATTTAATGTCAGCCTTACCACTAGTTACATGGATTAGATTTGTAGTCTGGTTATTAATTGGAATAGTAATTTACTTTCTATATGGCAGACATCATAGTATACTTCAAAAGGAAAGCTCAAAATAGAAAAACAAGAAAACATCCCTTTTAATTATTACTTAATTTTTATTTTATTGTATCTACTACCTCTATCCCATTCGACTTCATTTCCCATAAGGATATAACCTTCATTAAATCACCATCATGTGTCCCAAAGTTGAAGGTTTCAACTGAATCTATCGGCACAATAATTCTTCTATCTATATTCTTTTCATTAAAATAAGTTTTTAATGTTTCTGCAAAATGCTTAACACATATATCCGTTGAGCATCCTTCTATAATGTAATTTTCAATTTGCAACTCATTTTCATGGAGCCACACTTTAAATTCTGGTGCATGAAACCCATTAGTACTATTTTTATGTATTATTGTGGTGTTACTATTTATTGTAGCTCCACAGTTTAATGCAGGAATAAGCTCTGCTTCTTCACTATTTTTTACACAATGTCTTGCATAAATTTTAAACTCTATAGAATTTTCATCATGTTGTTCTAAAAAAAACACCTTTTTATAACCAAGTGTTCGCTCATTAATAGACACAATATTGTCTACAATTTTTTCAACTCTTGGTGATGACATTATTCCTGCATGAACAAATCCGTTAACCATATCCATAACTATTAAAGCTGTTTTTTCTTTTTGAAGGTTAGTTAAATTAATTACCTTACCCTTTATTTCATTTTGCATATCAAATATCTTATTAATTAATAAATTTATCATATATACCTTTTCCCCCTCATATATTTACTATTTATTCTATTTTTATTGTATTGAGATATAAATTAAAATTAGTGTATCTCTTTAATGAGTTTGTATCCTTTTTTATAAACTCCCAGGTATCCTTATACTCGCTATTTAACGAAAACTCTGGATTATTCATAAATTCAATAAAACTAAATGGGCTGGATATAAACTTGTCTTCAAATCTTTCAGAATATTTGTGTTTTTCATCTGCACAAACACTTTGTTTGTTATGAATTACATGTTCTAAATTTGATGAAAAGAAATATATCTTATAAGGTAAATTCACATATACAATACTTGTAGTGGATAATTTACTAAGTATTTGCGATTTCTGTTTATTTCTATTTTTTATATTTTCAATATTTCTAGCATATATATTTTCAGTATTATACTCAATATTCTCAACATCTTTTTTTAAAACTAAGTTGTCATTAATAAATGCACCATCTGTATCTACTAAATGAATTACATTTAAAATGTCACTTTTTTTATACATATTACCAGTTATAAATTCTTTTATATAATCTGTAATTTTCTTATATATGTTACTTGCATTAACCCCATTCTTCGTAGTAATATCACCATTAATAATCTTAAATCTTACAATTTTATCTTTTTCAATAATCTTAGATAGCACCAATGCTAATGAATTTTTATCTGTAATCCCTTCAACAATAAATAAAACAATCTTTCTACTCTTCCCCAAAAACATCACCTGCTTTTCTAAAAGCGTGTGCAATTTCAAAACTATTGGTTTCCTCATAAATGCACTCATTAAGACCACCTAAATCAACACCCCGTAGATATACATTTCTAAGGTTATTGTTACTTTTTATATTAGTTATTCTTATAAATCTATTTTGAGGATTTGTTGTACTAAATACTAATGATTCCTTATCTAACATCTCTAAAGGACGTAGGTTATGCGACGTAAATATAAACTGACCTTTACCTTCTTGTTCAATTATTTTTAATAATTCACCTAACAAATATTCAAATATACCAGCATCTAACTCATCAACTATTAGACAAATAGACGGGTTATTAAACATCGAAATCAATGTACTTAGAATTGATATTATTTTCTTTATTCCCTCTGATTCATATTTAAGAGGAATTTTTATACCATTTTTAATAGAAAGCAACTGTATTTTAATAATTTCT
Source organism: Clostridium psychrophilum (assembly GCF_018861705.1). Lineage (GTDB taxonomy): Bacteria > Bacillota > Clostridia > Clostridiales > Clostridiaceae > Clostridium_AD > Clostridium_AD psychrophilum. The sequence goes on from NZ_JAHLEC010000025.1 coordinate 16,231, forward strand.
TTCCCATTTTTAGATAATTCATTTCCTAAATTATTAATTTCTAATTGTAAATTAGGAATAATAGTGCTTAACACAACATTTAGCTGTTTAATAATTAAGACAGCAATATCATATCTTTTTTTATCTATATTAGATATCCCTGATAAATTGATAGCTATATCTCCACTGGTTACGCCTGCGTTATTTTCCATTCTAAAACTTAAAGGCATAAAATTAAGGCTTATAGTCGCTGAGTGTTCATTTGTTATTACAAATAAATTTATTCTAGCAAACCGTTTTATAGAATTAATAATAAAAAAGTAATTTGGATTTGTATCATTGTTTTTAAATATGTCTTCTAGACTATCGTTAAAAATAAAAGATGTCTTTTCTTTAATTGATAATCTTTTGGTAACTTCAAGATTAAATTCATTTTCTTTATTATTTTTAATCAATTCGTAATAACGAGATTTAGGTAAGATAGAGGCATGCCCCACATCCCTTAAATATTCTATTATATCTATTTTTCTTTTTTTATTTTCTTCATTTATTTGGGAATAACTTAATTTTTCATTATATAATTCTGCTCCAACATCTTTTTTTCTTAAAGAGAATTCATAATATACTAAAAATTTTTGCTGTTTCTTTTCAACATAAAATATAAATTTTAAGGTTGATTTTTCTTCTAGTTCATATATATAATTTTTAATATCATCCGGTAACTTCTCACCACTTGCTATTATCTTAAACAACCTAAATGCCTCTATTATTGTTGTTTTGCCTGAACCATTTTGTCCATAAATTCCAACTATATCTGATTTCCCATTATAGTAATTCTTTTGTCTATAACTTAATAAATCGATAGTACCTTTTTGTATATTTTTAAAATTCGTGAGTTCAATACTTTGTATTCTAATAATTGTATCTTGCATAAAAATCACTCCCATATATACATAACTACATTTACCACTAAAAATTGTTATTATTTTTTATTATATTGATACAAAATGTTCTTTTATTCTATTTTTATATATTATATCACAATTAAAATATATTATTCATAATGCTTTAATCGACACTATTACAATGTTTTGTAATAAATAGAATTCATTTAATACATATAAATAATATAAGGAGCAAACAATAATTTAGAATTATTATTTACTCCTTATATTGCTAATATAGATTAAGAGTTTATTACCCCACTTTGCTTAAATTAATATGTTTTAAACTTACCCATAGTTTTTACTTAACAAATGTCCCATCGTCAATTTCTTTAAATGCTACCTTGAGTTCCTCTTGTGTATTCATTACAATAGGGCCGCCCCAAGCAATTGGTTCATTTAGCTCAACTCCTGCGAACAAAAAGAAACGAAGTCCTTTACCAGTTGCTCTAACTGATAGCTCATCACCATCATTGAAAAGAACCGCCCTTTTACTAGAAATCGGATTATCATCAGACTCCTCAAATAGACCTTCACCATCTACAATATATATAAATAAATTTTTATCTTTTATTGTCTGTAATTTCCATTGAGCTCCAGGTTTCATATCTACATCCAAAAATTGCATTTTTACGTATTCGCCTTGAACTGCCCCTAAATTACCTTTATAATCTCCAGAAATAATTTTTATACTGCAACCGTCCTCCTCAATTTTAGGAATCATATTTGCTTTGATATCTCTATACTTAGGAGTTGCCATTTTATTTTTTTGTGGTAAATTAAGCCAAAGCTGAATGCCAAGCATCCTTTCGCTTGGTAGTGGCATTTCTTGATGAAGTATACCACTACCTGCTGTCATCCATTGGCAGCATCCATCTAATATGTTACCTTTGTTACCTATGTTATCCATATGCTCAATATTTCCACTTATTAAATAAGTAACAGTCTCAATTCCCCTATGTGGATGCCATGGAAAACCTTTAGTATAATCAGATGAATCATATGAATCAAAGGCATCGAGCATCAAAAAAGGATCAAATTCTTTTACATCCGGTGCACTAATAACCCTAACAAGTTTAACTCCCGCTCCATCATATTGAGCGCTTCCGGTTACTACCTTACGTATTGTCATAGTTTTCATAATATTCTCCCTACCTACTTAATTAACAAAATATACGGATTTTTTTATTTATTTAATAAATTTTCAATATCAGTTTTTATCTTTGCTGGTGCTACCGTTGGCGCATATCTCTTAATTACATTTCCCTCTGTATCTATTAAAAATTTAGTAAAGTTCCATTTTATTTCTTTACCTAAAAAACCTTTTTCTTCATTCTTCAAAAATTTATACAAAGGATGTGCATTTTGTCCATTTACCTCTATCTTTTCAAACATAGTAAAACTAACACCATAATTTAATAAACAAAACTGTTGAATTTCTTCATTACTTCCCGAATCTTGGTTTGCAAATTGATTGCAAGGGAATCCTAATATTTCAAAACCTCTCTCATTGTATTCTTTATATAATTCTTCAAGTCCTTTAAATTGAGGTGTTAATCCACATTTACTTGCAGTATTTACAACTAAAACTACCTCACCCCTGTAGTTCTCCATCTGTATATCTTTACCATCCATTTCCTTTGCAGCAAAATCATAAAATTTCATACTTATTACCTCCCTCTAACACTAGTTTTGTTAAATTTAGTTTTATATAATTTAATTTTATTCAATTTAATTTATCATAATATTATTATATGTTTAATTATTTTTATTGTCAATCTAAATTTCGTTACATTTTGCTATTTTTTACATATAAATATATTAAATCATCTCCTGGGTCGATGTTGTATAACGACTTTCCTTCTAAACTGTCGTTAAAGAAAAAAAGCATTAACTCTTTATTTATAAGACTTAACACTTTTTAAATTAAATTAAATTCATTTCTATTATATGAAACTATCATTAATTGATGCATCATTTGGCTATAATAAATTTATACAATTTACTACCTAATTATAAAAACTTTTTTTCTATATCAAAGTATATAATATTTAATTTACTCATTTTCCCCTTTTAATATTAAGTTAAGCTCATCTATAGCTAAAATCATTTTCTTAGCTTTTAGAGGTGCTAGCTTGCCAACAACCACCTCATTAACTCTATCATTAATGCAAGCTACGTCAATACACTTCAAACATTGATTGGGTATAGATAATTCTACTATTCTTCTATTTTCCTTTGGTATTTTCCGTAACACATATCCTCTATTTACAAGTTGATCCACTATCCTCGAAACTGAGCTTTTAGGAAGCTCTATTTTTCCACTAAGTTCATTAAGAGATAAAACTTTTTTTTCATATAACTCTAGCATTATCATCATTTCAGGTACTGAGATGTCAAACTCATAAGCTATAGATTTTAAACATCCCTGGATAGATTTAAATAATGATATTAATTTTTCAGCACAACTACCTGAATAACACATAATGACACTTCCTCCTATAGATGAAATAACTCTTCCACCGATATATCTGGATGATGATAACGCCCTCTTTTTACTGTTACCTTTTTATATTGAATTGACTTTTGTGGACACCATTGCATACATGCAAGACATTGCTCACATTTATGTTGCCATTGTGGTTTGCCTTTATTCATAATTATATTATTCGCAGGACACACCTTTACGCAAGTGCCACAACCATTACAGTTTTTATTAGTCCAAAATTTTTCATCTTTTTTATAAGGCTCAAAACTACTATAAATCATTCCGCCAATAGTCCTTCTTAAATTTTCTCCTAATCCGCTAAATTTAACTATTTCATTATTTTCAATGCTTTTAACAATCTTAGTGATTTTTTCTTTCTCATCTTCAAAACATTTTTTTTGCTTTTCATCTGAAAAAGGTGCATAAATAACTTGATAATTTCCTGGCATCTTCATTTTAAATTCTGCACTAAGTTTTACTCCCTTGTTAGTTAATAACTTTTCTAATTGAATTATAGAAGCACCTGCTGCTGCTCCAAACGTTACCACAGTATAAACATATGCATCTATTGGGATTTCAACAGTTTCAATGAACTCTTTAACTAAAAGGGGTATTCCCGAAGCATATACTGGAAAAACAATGCCGATTTTGTTTGATGTTGCTTTATTAAACTCAATATTTTTTTTACATATTTGTATGATTTCTGTGTCTTTTAATCCAGACGCAATATCCTTTGCTACCTTTAAAGAATTACCCGTACCACTAAAGCAGTAAATTGTTGACTTCATATTTTAACACTCCTATATTAATTTTATTTTATTTTAATTAAAACAATTCCATATGAAACAGTTCCACTATATATAATAATATTGTATATAATGTTTACTGTCAATATGTTAGAAAACAAAAGCAGTTACACTTATTGCAATATTAAGTTTAATATAAATTTATATATTTTTATCATTAAGCAAGCCTAATTGATTATTTTTTATAACTAAAAAAAGACATAATATAGTATAATAGAATACATATAATCATAAGAATATAAAAGTTATGACGTTATATCTTTATTATTAATTGTTAGGAGGATTATTTTAAAAAGTAAATTTTATTTAGGAATCATATTCATACTAATTGGTATTAACGTAATATTTAAGCAACTAGGACTTTGGGATCTAAGTAACTTTATATCAACTTGGTGGCCACTTTTACTTATAGGCGTTGGGGCCAATCAGTTAAGTAGAAAACCTATTTCTAAGACTTCAGGTGTTACTTTGCTTGTGCTTGGTATATTATTTCAAATGAGGGAACTAAATATTATTAGTGTCAGTCTAATGCAATTTTTTTGGCCTGCAATAATTATAGCTATTGGTATATCAATGTTATTTCCTAGATCTTTTAAAAAAGAGAATTATAATCAATTTCACAAAAGAGAAGTAGACCAAGATATTGTGGATAACTTAGCCGTTTTCTCGGGAGTTAATAGCAGCAATAGCTCTAAAAACTTTAGGGGTGGTAGCCTTGTTGCTATCTTTGGTGGTATTGACATGGATTTGAGTAATTCCACTCTTTTAAATGATGGTGCCAGAATGGATATAACAGCTGCATTTGGTGGAATAAAAATAATAGTTCCTAAAGATTGGACAGTTGTAATAAATGGCATTCCTTTATTTGGTGGATGGTCCAATAAAACCGGCAACAAAAATTGTATTAATCCAGATGCGCCAGTTTTAACACTACATTGTTTTGTAGCTTTTGGTGGAGTAGAAATAAAGAATTAAAATAAATAAGGATGTAGGCCTTTTCTTTTACAAAAAAGTCCTACATCCTTTTACAAATCAAATATTATTTAAACATGAAATTTTTGCCACGATGCATGTCAATTTTCTCTATTTTTATTGATTTAATTAAGTCATTAACATTCTCTTCTAAAGCTAACTTTCCATATTTATTTACTTCATTTTTATCTTTAAGGCCATGTCTAAGAGAAGCCGCTCCCCCTACGCATCCACCTTCGCATGCCATTCCTTCAATAAAATTACCATTTGACCTGTTAAATTTCAATAGTTTCAAAGCTTTTTCACATTCAATTAGGCCATCACAACTAATAGGTTTAAATTCAACCAAAGTTTCTTTAGTGTCAACTAAGTGTTGTACCGCTTCCGTAAGTCCCCCTGTCCTAGCAAAAATTCTTCCATAAATAGAAGCATTGTTTAAGGGAAGTTCCTCGCATTCTTCAAGATTTATTTCAAACGCATCGAGCATTGCTTGAACCTCTTCAAAAGTTAACACATAATCAGTGATTCCTTTTATATCAGCTTGCTTTATTTCCATTTTTTTAGCTGTACATGGTCCAATAAATACGACCTTAGCCAAAGGGTCAGCCTTTTTAATTAATCTAGAAATTGCTATCATCGGAGAAACTGTACTTGAAACATGTTTAGCAAGCTCTGGATAATTTTTTCTAATATATGAAACAAAAGCGGGGCAACAAGAACTTGTCATCGTTTTAATTTCCTCAATGGTTTCTATAAATTCTTTTGTTTCATTTTGTACAACCATATCTGCACCAATAGCTACTTCTATAACATCATAAAAGCCCATTTTTTTTATACCTGCTACTACTTGTCCTAGTTTAGCATATGTAAATTGACTAGCAATTGCAGGTGCAATGACAGCATATACATGCACATCATTATTTTCTTTTGATTTTAATAATTTATTAGTAACATCTACTACTGATGATTTATCCATAATTGCACCAAAAGGACATTGATAAACACACGAACCACATTGTATACATTTTTCATCATCTATTATAGCCTTTTTATTTTCATCAAAACTTAAGGCACCTGCCTTGCAAGCCCTCCTACAAGGCCTCATAACATCGGATATTGCATTATATGGACAAGCATTTTTACATTTACCGCATTCAATACATTTATTTGGATTAATATAAGATCTTTTGTTTATGGATTGAATTGCACCTACAGGGCATGCTTGAATACATTTATGTGTTAAACATCCTCTACATGCTTCAGTAACTGAAAATCGTTGAATTGGACATTCATCGCAAGCGCTGTTTATTACTTGAATAACATTTTTATTCTTTTTATTTCCACCCATTGCAATTTCTATTCGTTCGCCTATAATGGCTCTTTCCTTATGAATGCAACAACGAGTCCTTGGTTTAGGCCCTGGTACAAGCACCTTAAATAAATTTTTATGTTCTTTATCTAATGTTCCTTTAATTGTAAGTTTGACTACCTCTCTTATTACCTCATATTTTATAAGTTGTATATCATTATCAAAAGTCTTCAAATTTATCACTTCTCCTATTTTTAAAATCTTAATCCTTAAAAACCGCAAAAAACAAGAGATGTTTTTCCTATAATTAGAATAACTTAATATTCGCTATTAACATTTACTTATTATAATTTATATCAAATGCCTCTTAGAAATCTTGCAATTAGCATCTAATGCTAATATATAGTAATAGTTAACGTTATCATATAGGATATTTGCAGTAATATTCTAATTACAATAGAATAATACCATATTGTTAATAAATTATCAAGGAAAGACTATTAGGATTTTAGAAATAATAAAAATTTAACACTAACTAACAACATAGTTATACATCATTAATTTATACTAAAAAAAACGAGTAAATTTCATTAAGAAATTCACTCGTTTTTTAACAACCATATTATCTTGTTGAAAATTTAAATATAGTTGAGTTATTATATTCGTCTCCCACCCTTAATATTGGTGATGGAAAATGTTTATGTTTTAATGAGTTAGGAAAGTATTGAGTCTCAAAACATAATCCGCTATGGTTTGAATAATTAGCACCATCCTTACAATTTTTACTTTCATATATAAAATTACCAGTATAAAATTGTATTCCAGGCTCAGTAGTATAAACGTCGAGAACTCTTCCACTAGAAGCATCAAATGCTTCAGCAGCTTTTTCTTCATCCTTATTAAGTATCCAATTATGATCATAACCATGTGCAAACTCTATCTGCTGATATTTGCTATTAATTCCATTTTCCACTGGAGTTAACTTTGTGAAATCCATTGGTGTATTAAATACACTTTCAATTTCACCAGTTGGGATACTATTTTTATCATTTATCGTAAACTTGTCCGCATTAATCATAACCTCATCTTTAAGGATATTTCCTGATCCTTGACCTGATAGGTTAAAATAAGAATGGTTTGTTAAATTTACTACAGTATCTTTGTCTGTTGTTGCAAAATAACCAATTTTAAGTGCATTATCGTCAGTTAGTGTATATGTGACTTTAACATTAAGATTTCCTGGATAACCTTCCTCACCGTCAACACTAAAGTAACCAAGATTTAAACACTCATTTTGTCCTTTTGTAGATATCTCAGCTGTCCATACAACCTTATCAAAACCAATAAGTCCTCCGTGAATATGATTTTCACCTTCATTTTTAGTTACCTTATATTCAGTACTATTGATTATAAATCTAGAGTCTTCAATTCTATTTGCATGTCGCCCTATGATTGCACCAAAATATAGTTTGTTTGCAATATAATCATCAAGTTTATCATACCCTAACACAACATCATCAAGTTTACCTAATCGATCAGGTACTATAATTGATGTTATCGTAGCACCATAATTCATGACTTTAACAACCATACCTTTACTATTACTTAATGTAAACATGTCAACTTCTTTGCCATCTGGCGTTTTTCCAAAATATTTTTTTGTAATACTCATCATTTACCACTCCCTTGATAATTAACTTTTACCTTCGTTAATATCAGTATAGATATCCTTTACATTGTTGTCAACTTCAATAGTCAGTCCATATCAATTTGAGTATAGATGTGAATGTGCACCCCTTATTATTTACCGAAAGTTTCTTTCCAGTCTTTAGCAAATTTTTCTATTCCAGCATCTGTTAATGGATGTTTTATCATTTGTTTGATTATTTTAAGTGGAACTGTAGCAATATGTGCCCCTGCAACTGCTGCATCTGTAACATGCATTGGGTTTCTTATGCTAGCTGCAATTATTTCAGTATCAATTGCGTGCAGTTTAAATATTGTAACAATGGTTCTTATTAAGTCCATAGCATTAGCATTTATATCATCAAGTCTTCCGAGGAATGGACTTACATAAGATGCTCCTGCTCTTGCTGCAAGTAAAGCTTGTCCAGCACTAAATATTAATGTACGATTTTTCTTCTATCTTGTTGTATCTTTCATAATGTTTCTTAATTTTGTATTATGATCTATTATGACAGTTTCGAGTCCTACCATGCGACTCCAATCATATACTTGATCGACGCTTAATTTTAATGTAATAACTGTATGATGACCACCACCAGAATAAATCCATGCTTTAACACCATCACTAAAGTTTGGTTCTGGTTTCCATACCATCTTAGCTACAGGTAAGTTTGGCATATCTTCTGTAGGCTTAACTGCTGTTAATTCGTTAATGATCAAACGATAATGAGTTCCTAAATCGAGCATAGATACTGCAACTCCAGCTCCAACGCTTCCGTTAAAAATTAGACGAGCAGGATCTTCTTTATCGCCAATTCCTAGTGGTTTAACAATTACACTAGGTTTGTCTGATGCAAATGTTGGATCAACTTCAAGCATATGTGCACCTAGAATTCTTTCATTTCCAGTACTTAATTCGTACATGTAATCTTCCATAAATCCTGTTTTTTGATTACTTGTCATAACCTTAAACATTCTTGATAGTGCTGCAGTTTTCCAATCTCCTTCTCCAGCAAATCCATAACCCTCTGCATTTAATCTTTGAACTGCAAGGCCTGGCAATTGTTTCATGCCATATAGATCTTCAAAGTTTGTTGTAAATGCTGTGTAATTTCCTGCTTTTAGGAAAGTTCTTAATCCCTTTTCAATTCTAATTTGTTCTTTTACATGTTCCTCGTAGAATTTAGGATCATTATCTCCTATATCCATAATGTATATTTTCTTGAATTCTTCGTATGTAACATCTACATCTTTTTCTGAAACTTTACTTATCTCTGCTACTAAATCACCAATTGCATAATAATCAACTGTCCAACCAAATTTAATTTGGGCTTCTATTTTATCACCTTCAGTAACAGCAACATTACGCATGTTATCACCAAATCGGGCTACTTTTATTTCTTGACTTATAATAAACCCTACTGCTACATTCATCCAATCAGCAATTTCTTTTTTTATTTCATCTTTTTCCCAATATCCAAATATAACTTTGTTATGTTTATTTAGTCTTGCATTAATAAAACCATATTCACGGTCTCCATGAGCACTTTGATGTAGATTCATATAATCCATATCAATTGTTTTCCATGGAATATGTTCACTAAATTGAGTTGCCAAATGTAATAGTGGTTTTTGTAATAATTTTGTACCTGCTATCCACATTTTAGCAGGTGAGAATGTATGCATCCAAGTTATTACACCAGCTACTTCATCATTGTAATTTACTTCTTTCATTAAACGTGTAATTTCATCAGCAGATGTTGCAAGTGACTTAAAAACTATAGTGTATGGTAATTTTCCACTCTTATTTAAACCATCTGCGATTGCCAAAGAATCTTTTTTTACTTCATCTAAAGCATCTTGACCATATAAGTTTTGACTACCTACTATAAACCAAAATTTCATTTTTTTATTTTTAAGCATTGTATATTACCTCCTCATCCTATTTTTTAGCTTGTCCATAATATGCATTTTTTCCATGTTTACGATTAAAGTGTTTGTCGAGTAACACTCCATCCATTTTAATATTATGTGGATTTAACTGAAGTGAATGGTATGCCATTTTCGCAACTTCTTCAAGTACTACTGAGTTATGAACTGCATTTTTGGGACTTGTTCCCCAAGTAAATGGTCCATGGTCATTAACGAGTACTCCAGGTATTTGATCTGGATTTATCTTATTTTTATTAAAAGTTTCAACTACAACATTCCCAGTTTCTTTTTCATAGTCTTTAGTTATCTCAAGTTGACTCATTGCCCTAGTTACTGGTATGTCACCATAAAAATAATCACCATGAGTGGTTCCAGCAGCTGGAATAGAAACACCTGCCTGAGCAAAAGAAACTGCCCAAGGAGAATGTGTATGAACTACGCCCAAAATATTCGAGAATTTTTTATATAAAACTAAGTGTGTTGGTGTATCACTTGATGGATTTAATTTGCCTTCAACTATATTTCCATCCATATCAACAACAACCATATCACTAGCACTCATTTGATCGTATTCAACACCGCTAGGTTTTATAACTATTAAACCTTTTGCACGGTCAATTCCAGATACATTACCCCAAGTGAAAGTTACTAAGTTATATTGAGGTAATAACAAATTTGCTTCGAATACTTGTTGTTTTAAATCCTCTAACATAAATTAGCCCTCCTTCGATACAGATTCCTTAATCTTCTTCAAGTGTTTCATTACATCATTTGCGCCACGGCCAAAGTAATCGTGTAATTTTACATACTCTTTATAAATTGCTTCGTATCTCTTCACATTCTCTGGAATTGGTTTTATTGATTTCTCTTTAAGTCTTGCCATTTGTTTTGAAGCCTCTTGTATAGTATCAAATCCATTTGCCTGCTTGCCTGCGGCTACTGCTGCAAACATTGCGGCTCCAATAGCTGGTGCTTGATGATGTTCTGATATAAACATTTCTTTATTAGTAACATCTGCATAAATTTGATTTAGCATTTGATTTCTATGAGGTAATCCTCCACAAACAGTTAAGTTGTCTATTGGTACTCCATTTTGTTCAAATGTATCTATAATTAGTCTTTTTCCAAATGCTGTCGCCTCTATTAAACAACGATAGATTTCTTCGGGTTTCGTATCCATGTTCATTCCGAGTATTAAACCAGTTAAATCTGTATCTACGAGTATTGAACGATTTCCGTTCCACCAATCTAACGCTATTAATCCACTCTCACCAATTTTTAACTTATTAGCTTTTTGTTCAAGTAGTTGATGAATATTCAAACCCTTTTTCTCTGCCTCTTTAAAATATCTTTCTGGAACTTGATTGTCTACAAACCATCCAAAAATGTCTCCAACAGCATTCTGACCAGATTCATATGCATAAAATCCTGGTACAGCACCATCTTTCACAACTCCACACATGCCAGGTACTGGTATCTCTTTTTCTCCAAGTGTAATATCACAAGTGGATGTACCCATAATATTAAGCATCGTTCTAGGCCTTACAACTCCTGTTGGAGCAACAGATACATGAGCATCAACATTGCCTACAGCTACTGCAATCCCTTTATTCAATCCAGTAGCTCTTGCTACTGTTTCAATTAATCCACCTGCTTTAGTTCCTACGGGATAAAACTTAGTACCAATTTTTTCATCTATTACATTTTCCATTAGAGGATTTAGTTCTTTAAAAAATTGTTTGCTTGGGAATCCTGTTTCAGCATTCCACATTGCTTTGTAACCTGCTGTTGTTGCATTTTTTATTTTATTTCCAGTTAACTGCCAAGTCAACCAATCTGTTGCTTCCATAAAAGTATCCATAGCTTTGTACACATCAGGTGCTTCTTCAGCTATTTGCATAAGTTTTGGGAATAGCCATTCTGAGGAAATTTTACCACCATAATACTGAAGCCATGGTTCATTACGTTTTCTCGCTATTGCATTTAATCTATCTGCCTGATCTTGCGCTGCATGATGTTTCCAAAGTTTAACCCATGCATGTGGATTATCATGCCATTCTTTTATATTCATTAAAGGAGTACCATCCTTTTTAACAGGAAGTACAGTACATGATGTAAAATCAATAGCTACACCTATAATATCATCCTTTGAAATTGTCTTTGTTGCCTCATTAACTGCATCGAAAACTGTTGCTATAAAACATTCATAATAATCATTTGGATCCTGAAGTGCCCAATTATTACCTAATTTAATTGTAGTCCCAGGTAATGTTTCGTCAATTACCGCACTTGGGTAATTTTTTACTGCAGAACATACAACCTTTCCATTATCTAAGTTTACAACCACTGCCCTTGAAGACAATGTTCCATAATCAACTCCAACTGTATATTTCGTTGTCATTTTACTGACCTCCTTTTAAGTAATCGCTTTCAATACAAACTATAGTATTTATTCGTACAAATGTCAATACATATTTATTATTTATACGTACTAATTTTTGAATGTCATTGTGAATGGCCCAATCATCTGATATACTATTTTATGAAATAAATTATTATAGGAGATATGTATGAAACATAAATATGAAGAAATAATAGATAAAATTGTTGATTGGGCAATCACAGAAAAATATAAGCCTAATGATAAGCTCCCAACTGAATCTGAACTAATGTCTCTTTTTAACGTTAGCAGACATACTGTAAGAAGAGCTATCAGTGATTTAAATGCTCAGCAATATGTTTATAGAATACAAGGGAGTGGCATATATCTTTCTGATTGGAAACAAAATAGTATTCATTTAATAAAGAATATAAATATAGGTGTTCTTACAACTCATATATCCAATTATATATTTCCAGATATAATTCGTGGAATTGAAAGTACTCTATATGCGCAGTCTTATTCTCTTTTATTATCATCTACTAGTAATAATATAATGCTTGAAAATAGTAATTTAAAAAATTTGTTAGCGCATAAAATAGATGGCCTTATTTTAGAGCCAACAAAAAGTGCATATCAAATTCACAATCTAGAATATTTAAATAGTATAATATCTAAAAATATTCCTATTGTTATGCTTAATGCTTCCTATTATGGAATCAACGTACCCAGCTTACGCGTTAATGATTTTAATGGTGGTATTATGGCCACTAAACACCTAATTTCTTTAGGTCACACTAATATAATGGGTATATTTAAAGTTGATGATTCTCAAGGTCTCCATAGAATGAATGGATTTATTACAGAATGTCAAAACAATGAAATTCCGCCATCACCAAATCAAATTTTAACTTACCTTTCAGAAGAAGTAGAAACAGTATTGCCACAAAGAATAGAGGTTGTACTCAAATCTGAGAAACGCCCTACAGGTATATTTTGTTATAATGATGAAATTGCATACATGGTGTTAAACATTGCACATAAATTAGATTTGAGAGTTCCTGATGATCTTTCAATTATTGGTTTTGATGACTCTATGCTCTCAAAAATCATGGATCCAAAATTAACCTCAATAACACATCCAAAAGAACAAATGGGTAAGGATGCCGCTAATTTAATAATAAAATTAGTTAATAATAATAATAAATTCGATGAAAGTGATTCTATATTATATGAACCAAGTATCGTTATTCGTAATTCAACTACATTACTCTAGTAAAAGCAATAAACCAAAAAACATAAACTATTATAATAACTTATAGTGGTTTATGTTTTTTTGGATATTATTTGTACCTATGATTATATATATGTATTGACATTTGTACGTATATATATTATTATTGATTTGTAATCGCTTGCAATTTTACATAAAACTTATAAAACTTATAAACCAATATATGAGGAGGAAATAAAATGTCAAAAACGCATAAAAGTAAACGTTCTTTAATGTTTATCATTCTAATATCATGTGCCGCTGGTTTAGGTGGTTTATTATATGGATATGATACAGCCGTAATATCAGGAGCAATCGGTGCCTTGCAGAAATTGTATGGTTTATCACCTGCGATGGAAGGTTTAGTAATTTCAAGTATTATGATCGGTGGTGTTGCAGGTGTTGGTATATCTGGATTTCTAGGAGATTTCATTGGCAGAAAAAAGGTATTAATGTTTGCAGCTGCTTTATTTGGTGTATCTGCACTCGCCTCTGCACTATCACATTCAGTTGAAGCTTTAATTATTGCTCGAATAATTGGAGGTCTAGGTATTGGCATGGCTTCTGCCTTATCTGTAACTTATATTACAGAATGTGCACCACCTGCAATTCGTGGTAGACTTTCCGCACTATATCAATTGTTCACTATCTCAGGAATGTGTCTTACATACTTTATAAACTTATGGATTGTTAACATGGGTAGTGATGCTTGGCTTACAACAACCGGATGGAGATGGATGCTAGCTTGTGGTATATTCCCATCTATCGTATTCCTATTAACATTATTCTTCGTTCCAGAAAGTCCACGTTATTTAGTAAAAGCAGGAAAATTAGATCAAGCTTCCGCTGTACTTAATAAAATTAACGGACCAGTAATAGGAAAACAAGAATTCGATTCTATATCTAATTCATTAGAAGTTGAAAAAAGTTCATCTCTTAAACAACTTTTTAAACCAGGACTTCGTAAAGCATTGTTAATTGGAATTTTTCTTGCCATCTTTAATCAAGCAGTTGGCATGAATTCAATAACATATTATGGTCCTAAAATATTTGAAATGATTGGTTTTAAAACTAATTCAAGTTTCCTTGCAACAAGTGTAGTTGGCGTTGTCGATGTAATCGCTACCGTACTTGCTATGTTCCTAATAGATAAAGTTGGACGTAAGAAGTTAATGTCGATTGGTTCTGCATTAATGGCTATCTTTATGCTATTCATAGGTCTAGCATTCTATACGCATTATGGAAACGGAATGGTAATTTTATTCTTAATTCTTGGTTTTGTTGCTTCATTCTGTATATCAATGGGACCAATTCCTTGGATTATGATTCCAGAAATATTTCCAAATTATTTAAGAGCAAGAGCAACAGGTATTGCAACAATGTTCCTATGGGGCGCTAATTGGGCCATAGGTCAATTTACGCCAATGCTACTTAGTAGCATCGGTGGTGCATTTACCTTCTGGATATTCTGTGGCTTAAATGTTATTTGCTTCATATTCGTTACAACAATGGTTCCAGAAACAAAAAATAAATCTTTAGAAGAAATTGAAAAATTTTGGATTCCTAAAAATCAAAAAAACGCTAATGCAAAAGGTTAGTTGATTTTAAGAATATAAAATAGAGATATAAACCAATATTGGTTTATATCTCTATTTTTTTACTTTTAATCTGCTAAGTTTAAAGTAATGACTATTGCTCTTTTGTGTTCTCATCCTTCTTGTCCATAACATCATTAATCTTCCTTGCAATATTCTCTTTAACGCTACCAAACTTTTCTTTTAGATCTCCCATTTGTGATTGAATTTTTCCATTAAGTTCTGTTTCTTCACTACCAGTTGCTTTTCCCATATTCTCTTTAGTTCTTCCCATAATTTTATCTTTTGCTGAATCAAACTTATTTCTTATATCTGACATTTTACACCTCCAATAATTTATTTAAACATAAAATCTGTCCATACTACAATTAAACTTTATATTATATTCTTAATATTAATAGTATGAACATAAATTACCATTTCTATTACAACACCAGTAAGTTCTATAGGAATTAAAAGAACTTAATAACAAAAATAAATCCTAGTAATTAAGCTAGGATTCACTGCTACTTTGAACATATTAAATTGTATCTTACTAATATTCATATGTTTAAGATATTTTGATTTAATAAATATTAAAAAATTGATTTGTAGACTTCAAATATCTCTTTAACGCTTGTATCTCTTGGATTACCTGGAGTACATGCATCTGCCATAGCTGACTGCGCAAGTGCACCCAAATCTTCTTTTTTAACTCCAATTTCTTTTAATGTCTTTGGAATACCAACATCTTGTGAAAGTTTCTTAACAGCACCAATAGCTGCCTTTCTATATTCATCTTGGGACATATCATCAACATTTGGAACTCGCATAGCGCGGGCTACTTCTCTGTATTTTTCTCCAGTAGAACCTGCATTATATTCCATAACATAAGGTAATATTACTGCATTAGCAATTCCATGTGGAGTGTCATAAAAAGCTCCAAGTGGATGTGCCATACCATGAACAAGGCCAAGTCCTACATTGCTAAATCCCATGCCTGCAACATACTGCCCAAGGGCCATATCTTCTCTTCCCTTTGGTTCATTAGCCACTGCACTTCTAAGTGAACGTGAAATTATTTCAATAGCTTTTAAATGAAGTGTATCTGTAAGTTCCCATGCACCTTTTGTAATATATCCCTCAATTGCATGAGTTAGTGCATCCATACCAGTTGCTGCTGTTAAGCTCTTTGGCATTGATGACATCATTTCTGAATCAACAACTGCTATGACTGGAATATCATGTGGATCTACACATACAAATTTACGTTTTCTTTCTTCATCAGTTATTACATAATTAATAGTAACTTCTGCTGCAGTTCCAGCTGTTGTTGGAATTGCAATAATAGGAACCGATTTGTTTTTAGTAATAGCTGCCCCTTCAAGACCTCTTACATCTGAAAATTCAGGATTATTTATAATAATACCTATAGCTTTTGCAGTATCAATAGATGAACCCCCACCAATAGCCACTAGGTAATCTGCACCAATTTCTTTAAACTTTGCAATCCCACTTTTTACAACATTTATAGTAGGGTTAGCTTTTACGCCATCAAAAATATCAAAATCTAAGCCACTTTCCTTAAGTAAATTCGTTACCTTGCAAGCCACATTAAATTTTATTAAATCTTTATCAGTTACCACTAATGCTTTTTTAAGCCCTCTGGTTTTAACCTCTGCAGCAATATTTCCAATTGCTCCTGCTCCTATATAGCTTGTCTCATTTAAAACCATTCTATTTGCCATAATAATCAATCTCCTTTTAGAATATATTTTTTCTAAAATGTTGTTAACCCAAATAGTCTTCTGAAATATTAACATTGAAATCTTTTGCTAAATCTCTAAAATTTTGAGAAGTTATTGTTTGTTTCTTTCCACCCATAGATAATACCTTAACTAGAATTTCAGCTGATTTTTCTACTGTATCCATAAGTCCAAAAGTTAAATCTAAAGTTTCACCAGCACAGAACATTCCATGATGTGCCCAAATTACAACGTCGTGTTTTTTCATTAATTCACCTGTTTCTTCAGCAATTGCAGCTCCACCTGGAACCATCCAAGGTACAATACCTATACCACCTGGGAATACTACTGGACATTCTGTTGCCATTTCCCATAGTTGCCTAGTAAATACCTTGCCATCTAATGGTAATACAAATGTTAATGCTATAGCGTTTGTCGTATGTGAATGCATTATAACTCTGTATGCACCATTTGTTTTTTCTTTCTTTATTGAATGACTCATTAAATGTGATGTTACTTCACTTGTTGGTTTTGCTCCATTTATTAATCCCCAAACTATCTTGTAGTTTTCACCTTTTTCATCAACTTTTATAAGTCCTGCATTCTCTTCTAAACAAACGCTCATATTTCTTATGAACTTTCCACTTCCAGTTACTAAAAAATATTCATTAGCTAAATTTTTAACAGTTACTCCGATTGGAGTATATTCTGTATTTTCATTAATAAATTTTTTAACTGCTGTTACCTCATCCTCGGTTAATCTGTAAGTTATATTTCCACCATTTCTTTCATGCCAACCTTTAAGCCACGCATCATTAGTAATTTTCTTAAAATTTTGTATGAATTTCATATCTTCTAAAGCCATTTTAATCTCCTACCTTTCATATTTAACTTATTTTTCTTCTTATCATGGTTTACTATATAATATATTTTTATTACATCTAATTTCTTTAATTATACTTTATTTCTTTGTTAAATACAAACGTTTTTGTTGTTTTTATTTGTTTTATTTTGTTTTCAAATGTAAATATTATATGAATCAACATTTGTTCATCTATACTCTTTCCTATTTTAATAAAAAAAGAATTTATAAAAATATATACAAACTTATATTTATAAATGTCATAAACAAAAGCTAAAGAACTTCCTCAATATAATTTTTGAGTAATTCTTTAGCTTCAGCCTATTCTAATGTTTTATGTATTTTCTCAATATATAATTTCAATATTATAAGAATGCAATAAATCTAACCATTCTTCTCTCGGCTGCTTATCAGTAATGACATAATCTATATTTTCATAATCAAAAAGTTTTACAAAACATGTTTTATCATATTTACTATGATCAATTAACAAAATCGCCTTACTCGCTTGCTTAATCATTGTCCTTTTAATTTCTGCCTCTGCTTCGTTTGAGTCTAATATTCCTTTTTTAATATCCATCCCTTTGCAACTTACAAAAGCTATATCTACATTGTACTTCATAATAGTACTTTGTGTTATAGGCCCCTGCATAGATAAAGAACTTTGCTTTATGGCTCCACCCGTTGATATAATATGTAAATCTGATTGGTTTAATTCTTGAATTACTTCCACTGAATTTGTAATAACTGTTACATCATTTCTATCTCTAATAGATTTTAATATTTCAAGTACTGTTGAACTACAATCAGCAACTATTGTACTTCCTTCTTTTATAAATTCTATTGCCTTTGCTGCTATATATTTTTTATCTTCTATATTAGTCTTTGATCTTTTATAAAAAGGTATATCTTCATTTGTTTTTTCAGCATTTAGAGTTGCGCCTCCATAACTCCTAGTAACTATACCTTGTGACTCTAATTTTTCTAAATCACGCCTTATTGTTTCTTCAGTTACTTGAAACTTTTCACTTAGCTTTGATACATATAATTTTTTTTCAGTTATTGCTATTTGCTTTATTATTTCCAATCTTTCTATTGGTAACATGCCAGTTCCTCCTATATATCTTTTGCTTAATTTTATCATAATAAGTTTATCAACGTATATCTTATATTATAACTGTAATGTTTTAAATTACACAATTCATTTTAAGTTTACTTAAATATATCAAACTAGCACATATAATACAACATTAATCAACATTTATTGATTTTGCCTTAACCAGTTATTGAATTTTTTATTACTTTTTTCTGTATTCATCAGGTGTAACCCCTACCTGCTCTTTAAATTGCCTGTAAAAATAACTTACATTAGAATAACCAATTTCAGTGATCACATTGACTACTGACATCTTTGTATTCTGTAACAAATATTCTGCCTGTTTAATCTTTTTTTCTTTTACCAATTCCGTTAATGTTTTTCCTATAGTTTTCTTAACTAATTTACCTATATAATCAGGATTATAACCAAAATGATCTGCAATATTCTTAAGTGTTATATCCTTATAATTACTGTTAATATAATTTAGAATTTCTGTAGATATTGTAATATCTATTTTAGAAACTATTTCGCTAGATAGGTTATTTTTATAATCTCTTAACAATTCATTGAATAATAACATTATATAAGCTCGAATAGCCGTTTCCATCCCATTTTTTTTATCATAATATTCCATAAGGATTTGTATCATAAAATTAAAAGCCTTATCATTTTGTGATGTTTTAAAATGAATATACTGCTTAAACTTATTTTTCCCATATATTGCTTCAATAATAAAATTAGAGATTAAATCATTATCTGCAATTTGGCTCATAAAAATCCAGTCAAAAAACTCTTTCTTTATTAATACATTAATGGCAATATCGTCTACACTAGCTGCCTCTATACTATGCTCAACGTTCATGTCTAATAATAGGATTTCTCCTTTTTCTATTACTAATTTTTCTCCTTCTATTTCCTGTTTTATTTTTCCTGAATATACAAACATCATTTCTTAATAATCATGTTTATGTTTATCAAATTTTATAAAACGATCATGTTTATGGATAGCTATATCTTCTGATTCATTCATCAACTTTTTATTGTTAATTATCCATAAATTATTTTTAACCTTATTAGAAAAGTGTTCCTTAAGTTTGATATCAAGATTTGTATTTATTTTAGTATTATATAAATTATATGTTTCCTTTTCTATATCATTTAATTGTTTTAATTTTTCATCAAGCTCTATAATATCCATATTATCACCATCACTTTTTATTTTGTAATCATTTAATTAGTATAACCTTATAATGGCGTTACAAGTTATCACAATAACAATTAAATTATATGCCATAACATTCTTTTAAAATGCAAGAGTATTTTTTTCTAGTACATTAAAACTCATTAATGCCTAGGTAAATGATAAATAGTTACACTGTAGCAAAATAAGAAAAACATCTAAAATATAGATGTTTTCCTTATGCCTTTCTTTAAAATATTAACCATAATCTAGTTAATTTCTTTTACTTAATTCAGTTTTTTCATAGTCCTTAACATCATCCAGCCATTTTTCTGCTACTGGAACATTATTCTTTTCACAATAGTAATTCCAGATATCACCCATTGGATAAGTTTTAAATTCTTCCATTAAAGCTAATCTTTCTGTAAAGTTTCCTGTGTCTTGTAATTCTTTTAATTTCTCATTAGGTGTGAGCATCGCACTGAGTAATGCCTTTATCATATTTCTTGATCCTATTGTCCATGCAGCTATTCTGTTTATGCTTGCATCAAAGAAATCAAGTCCAATAATAACTCTACCTAATGCATCATTTCTTACAATTTCTTTAGCAAGTTCTTTAATTTCATCATCTAAAAGTATTACGTGATCTGAATCCCATCTTACTGGTCTGCTTACATGAAGTGCTACTTTATCATTAAATAATAACATTGCTGAGAGTTTATCTGAAACAACCTCTGTTGGATGATAATGTCCTGTATCCATTAATGACATTATGTTATTTTTAGCTGCATAACTTATATAAAATTCACTTGAACCTACAGTATAAGCTTCTGCTCCCAGGCCAAACACTTTTGATTCAACACAATCAAGATTATATTTTTTATCTATTTTCTGTGTAAATATTTCATCTAATGATTCCTTAAGTCTTCTTCTAGGTCCCATCCTATCACTTGGAACATCTTTGTATCCATCCGGAATCCAAATATTAGTTAAACAAGTTTGTCCAAGTTCCTTGCCAAAATATTCTCCAATCTTTCTAGATGCCTTACAATGTCTTATCCAGAAGTCTCTTATTTCTTTATCAGGACTTGATAACGTTAATCCATCTGCTGCTTTAGGATGTGAAAAGATTGTTGGATTAAAATCAAGACCTAATCCGTTTTTCTTAGCCCACTCTACCCATTTTTTAAAATGCTCTGGTTTTAGCTCGTCTCTTTCAACTACTTCTCCATCAGTTTCAGCATATATAGCATGAAGATTAATCTTATGTTTTCCAGGAATTAAGGTTAATGCTTTATCTAAATCTTTTCTTAGTTCTTCCCCATTTCTTGCTTTTCCTGGATAATTACCAGTTGCAGCTATTCCACCAGATAATGTGTTTTGGCTTTTTTCAAAACCAGTTACATCATCCCCTTGCCAACAGTGAATTGATATTTTCACCTTATTAAGTTCTTCTAAAATCTTATCTACATCCAGTCCCCATTTTTCATATTCTTTTTTAGACATTTCATACTTTTCTTTAATATTCATTTATGTTTGCCTCCCTTATATTTTTTATCCTTAATTATAACTATCTAAGCTTCATCAGGTTTAAATGTAACAATATCAAAAGATTCCTTAATAGCTTGTCTTGCTTCCCCTAAATCTTTAAAAATGTTTTGACTTAAAAGCTGAGCTGCGATATTTCCTATTGCTGTTGCTTCAATTGGTCCTGCTATTACTTCTTTTCCAGTAACATTTGCAACTAATTCATTCAAAAAATTGTTTTGACATCCTCCACCAAAAATATTTATTCTCTTGAATTTTTTTTCAAATATCTCTTCAATATTAGAAACAGCTTTTTTATAACAATGTGCCAAACTATTATACACACACATTGCTATCTCACCAACGCCCTCTGGAACCTTTTGGTTAGTTTCAATGCAATAATTTTTTATCTCGTCAATCATATTTTCTGGTTTTAAGAATCTATCATCATTAACATCTACTATCGAAGTAAAATCTGCTTTTGCTCTTGCTAAATCTACGAGCTCCGCAAACGAATATTTATTCTCAAGATTTCTTGAAACTTCTTGAATTACCCAAAGACCCATAATGTTTTTAAGGAATCTAAATCTATAATCTATACCACCTTCATTAGTAAAATTATATTCCATAGTTTGTGGAACACATAATGGGAATCTATTTTCTAAACCAATTAGCGACCATGTACCAGAGCTTAAATAAATACTATCACTATCATTACATACTGATGATATAAATGCTGAACCAGTATCATGTGTTGCAGGAAGTATAACCTCCATATCAACACCTAGCTCCTTAACTAATTCTTCTCGCATAGTACCTAGGTTGGTTTTAGGTAACTTTATCTGTTGAAAAATATCTTTTTTAATCCCTAAATCATCTAAAATCTTTGGGTCCCATGTTCTATCAAAAGAATTTACTAATTGGGTTGTTGTTGCGTTAGTGTACTCATTAACTTTTTTTCCTGTAAGCAGGAAATTAAGATAATCAGGAATCATTAAGAACGTCTTTGCTTTTTCTAGAATTCCAGGTTTATTTTTCTTGATCGACAGTAATTGATATATAGTATTAAATCTTTGAAACTGAACGCCTGTATATAAATACATCATATCTTTAGGAATAATTTTAAAAACTTCTTCCATCATACCTTCTGTTCGATTATCTCTGTAAGATACTGCATTCCCTAAAATATCATCATTTTTATCTAGAAGCACAAAATCTACTGCCCATGTATCTATCCCTACACTCTTAGGAATTTTCCCAAGCTCTACGCATTTTTTAATTCCTGCTTTTACATTATTAAATAATTGATCAATGTCCCAACAATATTCATCGTTAATTTTACCAATTCCATTTTTAAATCTATAAACTTCTTCTAATTTCAATTTTCCATTGTCTACTGATCCTAATATATGCCTTCCACTAGAGGCGCCAATATCAATTGCCAAATAGTATTCCATAGCTTACCTCCTAACACTCTTGCCAGTGTTTATTCCTGTAATATCATATACATTCCAATAGGCCATTCTACAATCATTAAGAAAATATATTAAATTGTATTACCATAACGTTCTTTTTCAATTGCCTCAAGTGCCCTGCCCGAAGTTCTCGGAGCAAATATAACACCAATTACTCCACTAATTATAAGGAACCCTACCATAAATGCTGCTGCCAATTGGAAACCAGCCTTGCTCATAATGCTTGGGATAATGAAACTCCATATACCAAGTGCGATACGAACAACAAAGAACATTACACCTTGAGCGGTAGCTCTATATTTCGTTGGGAAAAGTTCACTAGCCCATAGTTGATAGAATGGTTGTGCACCAAATCCAAATGAGAGTCCATTTACAACAACAAATATTACGAGCATGCTAGCGTTCATACTTGATGCCGGTAACAAGAATATTGACCATGCACCAATTGCCATTATGGCCGCTGCTGCATATAACCCTTTACGATTAACTTTATCTCCGAGCTTCATGAATATGAAATAAGTACCAATAGCTGTAAATCCGAATAATACTGCTTGAAGTAGATTAGCTTGTTGTGATGAAACCTTACCTACTGTTTGATAAATTAATGGCATAAAGAAGCCCATTGTACCTGCTGCCAAGTTCCAAAATAAATACACACCAAGCAAAAATAATATTGATTTGAAATTTACTGGTTTTAATATATCCTTAATAGTTACCTTTTGGAATTGTCCTTTTGCTTCAAGTTGTTTTTCCTTTTGTTTTTGATCTAACCAAGATTGTGACTCAGGTAAAGTTCTTCTTATTAACCAAGTAATAAGTGCTACAACAAATAAATGTCCAAAAACTATACGACTACCAAGTAATCCTAAATTTCCGAGTGCCACTGATAAAATCAAAACAATAATTGGACCAGCTGACCATGCAAGTTGTGCTGTACCACAATGTTTCGCTCTTTCCTTAGCCGGAGCCCCTTCTGCAATAGTAGTCCATGATGCAGGAATGTCAGCACCAACTGATAATCCTACAATTATATAACCAGTTAACATCATTCCAAAATTCTGTGAAAAAATAATAAATAACATACCAAACATATAAAATAACATAGAGCAATTATAAACTAGTTTACGACCATATTTATCACAGATATAACCACCAATTAATGCACCAATAGCTGCTGAAACAGCATTGGAACTTAAAGCACTTAATAATCCAAGTTTCATATCAGTCATATGAAGATATTTCGTCCATAGTGATAAGCCTGCAGCTCCAGCAACTATAGAACCTGCATCAATGTAGTTTGCCATAGATGCTGATATAGTGGTTTTCCAAGTTAATTTATTTTTTTCTTTACTAGTCATTTCTTTTCCTTCTTTATTACTCATTTAAATTCCTCCCATTTTTTACTCTAAATGAAATAGTTCCTTTAACTCAATTGAAACTGGACTATTGTCTTCATTTGTTTCCATAACATCTTTCATATAAGCCCACCATTTTTGACATATCTCTGTATTATCACTTTTACTCCATAATTTTTCATCCTCTACTTCTAAATAAGCGATTAGACTATTTGTTTCTGCATCCAAGAATATGGAATAACTTTTTGCACCATATTCATGTAACATTTTAACCATTTCAGGCCAAATTTCATCATGACGTCTTTTATATTCATCATGAAAACCGCTAAATACTTTCATTACAATACATTTGTGAATCATTTAAGATTCCCCCCTCATTAATTTTTATACGTTTACATGTTTAATTAAAAAAATAGTTTACCTACTTGTTAATTAAAGTCTTTAATAAAATGTTCTGTAAATAATTTTATAATTCCGCTTGTTTGTATACGATTGCTATATGTTTTGTAACTGATTACATTCATATTATAGCTTCATTCATTTAAACTTTCATTAACCTTAAAAGTGTTCTTAACTATCAAAATCAGTTTTTTAGATAATTAAAAAAGAACGTACAATTATTTTAATTGTACGTTCTTTTATTTTTTAATACTCTTTATACCACTCTTCTAACGTTCCGCCATAACCTACTTTAACTTTATCATTGCCTGATGGATACTTAAAAAACAATAATTTAAGCCCTGCCTTTGACTTTTGTGCATATGTAATATCCTTGCGAATTAGAAAAAAATCTCCTTTTTTTACGAATGTTTCTTCTTTTGTATTAACATCAATATATTTACATTCACCTTCTACTACATAAACATATTCACTCGTTGTTTTATGATAATGTGGTTTTTCAATAGTATCTTTTTTATATTCTGTAATGCCAACCTCTACATGATTATCTGGCAAATTATCTAATTCTTGTGGCAAAGCTAAATTACCAACTAAATACTGTCTATTCGAAATAGATAACGCCTCTTCAATATTCTCCGAACGAATAACTTCTATTTTCTTCATTACTTTTATCTCTCCTTATATTCTTTTCCGGAATATGTTCACTTTAACGACATTTCAGAAGGGAAGTTTCCCACTTTCACATTGATTTCTCCCTTTTATTATATTCGAATCTCAATATTATTTCTATGCTAATATATATATTACTTCAATTCTATACTAACATTTAATTAAATATTTTTATATGGTAAAACTTCATAAAATTTTCACAACATTTTATTATAATCAATTTGAAGAAGGGAGTATGATCATAATGAATATGACTCATTACATGTCGCTACTAACTGACAATCAACCTTGGAATTTAATAATATTTATGGCAATACCAGTTATAATGGCAGAAACGCTAACTATTACTGAATTCTTTATTCTTTTTAATAATATTAAACAAGGCGGTATAAAAACTTTAAATAAAATAGTAGGTATTTTTGACGGATTTTATTTTACAGGAATTTTTATATACTTATTTTTAAATGTTGTTATTCCACTAACATCAAATAATGGATGGCATACTTGGGTAGATGTTGTCGCTGTAGGTTTTTACCTTATTGGAGTTGTTTTTCTTTTACCAATTGCATTAATGGAACTTGGTATAATATTTAAAAATAAATCTTCCAATGAAAGAATGAAAGCACATTTTATTCTTATAAGTGGATTTTTAGTTGTAACTCATATAGCAATGATTTTTGGTATGGTTAATCCACAAATCATTAATGTTATGACAAAAATGCATATATAACAAATACTTCAGCAGTATAAACTACCTAGCAAATATTAATATATTCCCCTGGAGTGAATTAAGGCCTAAAATCGAACAAAATATTTCATTTATGGGACCAGTAGTTTAATATAACTGCTGGTCGTTTTACGTTTTTTATTTTTATATAGATTTCACATTATTAATAGTATGATTATCCCACAAAAAGCTTGTAATTACTTCCAAACGTAGTAATTATGATATAATAATATCAAAATCAGTACGTAGAGGAGGATTACTATGTTTTGCAAAA
>NZ_JAHLEC010000026.1 GCF_018861705.1 Clostridium psychrophilum
ACAACCTTTTTTCCCTGAATTTAAAATTACTTGCCGTCTTATAATATCAGGACAATCTTTTAATGCCCCATCAATTAAGGAAAAATTTTTATCAAAATCATTATATAAATTATACATAATTTAAGATAACCTTTTAGGTTGATTTAAACAAATGTCATTAAAATGTTATTGAACTAAACTGCTAACAGCAGCTATCTGTTTATCTTCCTAAATTCAAGTTTACTAACAAGTTACTTATATCATTGTTGCATTCTTGGTTAATTTCTATTAGGGGTAAAACCACGAAACCGATAAACTAATATAGCCCCATAAACCTTAGTTTAAAGGCCATATATTACATGAACGGTTTATATGTATATTTATCACCATATAATGCCACTTTATAAGCTATTAGTTCGGATTCATCTACGGTATACTCTATAATATTAATAAAATGTTCGAATTATTTCATACTTAACCAAGTATTTTGGGTTTATGGTACAAGTTTTAGGATATTTTACCTTTGCTAAAAAATGTAGTTTAAGTTATAATTTTATGAATAATGGAGGTGTGTTTATGAACGTTGATTTTTCTAATATTAATATGAATACCATTATTATGTTTGTATTAGCCATATTGCTTGCTTATCTTGGTATTTCTGTATTCAAAATAATTGGAAGGATATTAAGTATTACACTTGGTATATTTCTTTTAGTATATGTCCTTCAACAAATAGGTGTAACAATACCTCTTTTAACAGATATACTTAGCTTTCTTTTACAATTAATAAATCCAATTATAGATGTTATAAAGAATTTAATCAGTTCTGTAAAACTCAAGTAGGCACAGGGATATCCCCTATGCCTATTTTTGTACTTGCAAAATTTCTTTTATATCTTTTGAGTACTTAAGAAATCCCCTATCCACTGATAAAACTATAGCTCCTATTTCATTTAAATATTCAATATATGACATTGACATTCTTTCAATTAATAAATATTTGTATATATTTTTCACATTAATATTAAAAGTTTTAGTTACAACATTCATTATTTCATCCATTGTCATATACCCATCTATAACATCATATATTCTTGATGCTCTGTTCTTATAAAAATCTATATTATCAGTTATAAGTTGTGTAATATCATTATAGATACCTTTGTGTGCCACTACATATTTGCTAAATTTGAAATCGTACAGCTTTAATTTACTTAGCAAATCTTCACTTAATATGTATGCATATGGCATTTTAGCACCACTCATCACCTCATAGCTTATGAGTGTATCCCCTAAATATACAACATCATCTGGGGTACTAATACATATATGAGCAGGACTATGTCCTGGTGTATGAAATATTCTAAATTTAATACCTTGGATAGATATACTATTTTGAGTATTAGAAATCATAATATCTGTTTTGCAGATCATGCTTCCAAAATGCTTTTTAACATCAGTTAAAGTTTGGCTACTGTAATAAAGCTTAAGATTAATTACAGAGCTACAAATGAGAGCCTCATAATCTGGCATTGCAATAATGCAGTTATATTTTTCTTTTAAATATGCATTATTACCTATATGATCTATATGAGCATGAGTACATATTATCGCAACTACCTTAAAATTATTTTTTTCAAGTAGTTCATTTATTCCTTTCCTTTCTCCCTGTGCCCATCCTGAATCTAACATAATAATTTCCTTATTATTAACTTTATAAAAGGGTATGTATGTCATCCCAGTATCAATGCAGAATGTGTTCCCCTTTATTTCTTTTATTTTCATATTTCATTTTTAGCGAGAGAATGCATTACATATACACAAATCCACTAAATACTCGCTTCCTTTCTTTTATTCTAACTAACAAATTATTCTCTTACATATATATATCACTTAAATATGTATACTATCATCTATATTTTTCCAAGATGTCACATATTCCTCAAGTATTTTATGTAGTACCCTCCCAATTTCAGAGTAGTGCACATCATCGAGGTTTGCCAATGATATTCTAATTGACCATTCTGGCCCATCAAATCCACCACCACTTAATAAAACTATGGACGACTCTTGTGCTAAACGGAAAAGTATATCAACTGGCTTATAGTTTTCCTTTAAATACTTGGCAAATTCATCACCATAATAACTACATGCCCATTCCAACAAATCAAATTCTGTATAATAAGCAGCATCGTAAGGATCTTTTCGTAGTTCTAAACCCAAACCATCAAATAATAGTCTTTGACGACGGTGACAAATATCTTTTGTAAGTTGCTTATATCTATTTTCTTTATCAAGAAGTGCAAACACTGAAAAAAATGCCATTTGAATTTGCGCAGGAGTTGATAGCCCTGCAGTATGATTTAGTGCTACTTGCCTACTATCTGCAACAATTCTATCAATAAATAAAATTTCTTCAGGGTTAGTGGACAATATAGAATAGCGTCTCCTTGCTCTTTCTTTTTTATCTTTAGGGAGTTCTCTTAATAATTTATCAAATACATTATTTTCATGCAATGCAATAGTCCCCAGTCGCCATCCTGTTACACCAAAATACTTAGAAAAAGAATATACTCCTATAGAATTATATGGTAAATCAGCAACTAACGATCTGAAATTATCAACGAAAGTACCGTAAACATCGTCTGAAATAATCATTAAGTTTGGATTATCTGTTTTAACTATACTTTTTATAAGTTTTATTGTTTTAGGTCTCATAGCTACAGATGGAGGATTACTAGGATTAACAATAAATAATGCTTTTATAGACGGATCTTTGAGTTTCTCAATTTGAGAATCAGGATATTGCCAGGTATGTGTACCATCTGAAGTCTTTTCATCTGCTAAAAGCTCCACTACATCAAATTTGTATCTAGGTAAATGTGGAATTTCAAGATAAGGCGTAAATATTGGTGCCATAAGTGCAACTTTATCCCCAATTGATAATATGTTATTAGCAATCAAACTATCGAATATATAACACATACCTGCAGTGGCCCCTTCTACAGCAAATATGTTAAATTTTCCTTTTGGTGTGTCATTATAGCATAATTCTTGAATAAGATAGTCATGCACAACTTTTTCAACATGTGTAAGCATTCTATCTGGTTGCGGATAGTTATCGCCTATAATACCATCAGCAAGTTCGTGTACCCAGTCATCTGGATTAAATCCTTTTGTTACTATTCCATATTCAATAATATTTTTAAGAAGCAAAGCTCCTGGATAATTAGAATTTTCAGCAATAAATTTCTCAAAACGCTTTGCAATTCCTAATTTTTGAGGCATCCCAGCAAGATCGTTATTATTCCAGACTCTACGTGTTTCTAATGTTGAGAAAAGTCCAAACGTGAAGAAAGCTTCACGAGGAGTTACAGCTGTCCAATTAGGATTACCCCTTCCTGCATCTAATAATGAACGGGTACTTTTTTCTTTTGATTCAGATGCAAGACTTATTAACTTGTTTTTAAGTTCAAATGGACTTACCTTACCATAAATATGTTCTATTTCTTTGCGTTGAACCTCAAATCTATTCATATTTTTCCTCCTCATGCTTTTCTAATTAAATCATCTCCTGGGTCGCTGCAACAACATTTGAAAACAGACTTGAAGCTTCCAAAATGTTGTTAAAAATAGTTCAATATATTTTATACAAATTCAAATATTTCTAAAGTCACTAATACTTATAGTATAAACTTTACTTAACGACATACTTTCTATTACATTTTAACCTATTATTTAAAACTTATTTAGATACATTTTATATTCACTTAATAATCAACATTAAATTATAATTATTGTATTACTTTTATTTAAAATTGTAAAAATTACTTTTTACTTAAGCAAAACAGTAACTAATTGCAATGCATATAATAAATGCATAGACATTATCTTATTTTAATAGCATACTTAACTTGTTTACACCTTCCCAAAAATATAGTATATTAGATAATAAGTGTAACTAAATTTATGTATTTAAATATCAATAAAATATCAATAAAATATTTTAAAATAATATAAAGGAGGTAATAACAATGGGAAGTATCATAAAACCTAACTGTACTCTCCTTGAGGATATTCAATTTAATATTTATGACTCAGAAGTTTCATATTATGGTGGTAATCAATATTGGTTCCCGAAAAAGTTTAATCAGCTTAGTGGTTGTGGACCTGTTGTTGCCGCTAATATAACTGCATATTTATCTCAAACATTTACAGATAAATATAATGATTTATACCCCTACAAGGGTATTGTTAATAAAAAAGATTTTACTTTGCATATGGTTGAAATCAGGAAATATGTGAAACCAGGTATTTTTGGACTTACCTCTGTTAATAAATTTTCTGATGGTGTTTTGTCTTTTGCAAAAAATAGAGGTGTATCTTTAACTTCTCATATTCTAGATGAAAAAGCCGATAGTATTCAACAAGCTATAGACTTTATATTAGAGGCTTTATCTCAAAGACTTCCAGTTGCTATATTAATTCTTAAACATCAAAATAAAGAGTTTAAAGAATATACTTGGCACTGGATGACAATCACCGGTTTAAATTTGAACTCTCAGTCTAATAAATGTTTTATTTCAGTTTCTACCTATGGTGAGCATCGAGAAATAAATCTAGAATTGCTTTGGAATCAAAGACGCTTAAAAGATATAATTAGATTAGCGTATTTTACTTAATATCTTACATTTAAGTACCTCATAAGGCTTATATTTCTATCTCAGTTTTATGAGGTGACTTAGGATGTTTTTTAGTTTATTTTAAAATGGTAATTATTATGAGTATTATTGCTTTAGGGCAAACCTTTTGGATTTTAAGATTTACTATATAAAAAATATAAAGGAGATTAAAAATGATATCTAATAAAATGAAAGATTTAGTGGCTAATAGTTCTGCAATAAGGGCTATGTTTGAAGAAGGTAAGCGATTATCTGATATTTACGGTGAAGAAAATGTTTTTGATTATAGTTTAGGGAATCCCAATGTTGCACCACCTGAAAACATTAAAATTGAAGTTAATAAAATATTAAACGAAACAGCTCCTAAACTTGTACATGGTTATATGAATAATTCCGGGTATGAAGATGTCAGATCTAAAATAGCTGACTTTTTAAACAAAAAACATAATATAAATATTTCGTTTAATAACATAGTTATGACCTGTGGCGCTGCTGGTGGTTTAAATATTTTGCTTAAAACGTTGCTTAACCCAGAAGACGAAGTTATTGTTTTTGCACCATTTTTTGGTGAATACAGAAACTATGTAAATAATTTTGATGGCAAGCTTATAGTCATTCCTACAAATGTTGATACCTTTGAGCCTGATATGAAGTTATTAAAAGATAAAATAAATATTAAAACAAAAGCAATTATTATAAATTCTCCAAACAATCCAACAGGTATTGTATACTGCGAAAAGGTAATACAGGATTTATCAAAAATTCTACAAGAAAAAGAAGAAGAATTAGGTACAAGCATATATTTAATATCTGATGAACCATATAGAGAAATAGTTTATGATAATGTTTATGTTCCATATATTTTAAAATACTATAAAAACTCTTTTATTGGATATTCATATAGCAAATCCTTATCACTTCCTGGGGAACGAATCGGATATGTAGTTGCAAATACAGATATAGATTGCTTTGATGATATAATGACCTCACTAAATGTAGCCAACAGAATCTTAGGCTTTGTAAATGCACCCTCACTTTTTCAAAGGGTTATTGCAAACTGCCTAGAAGTTGAAGTTGACGTGAGCATATATGAAAGGAACAGAAATCTTTTATATAACCATATTACAAAAATAGGCTTTAAATGCATAAAACCACAAGGAGCATTTTATTTGTTTATGAGAACACCAATAGCAGATGATAAGAAGTTCTGCGAAGATGCTAAACAGTTCAACTTATTACTAGTAGCAGGATCAGCATTTGGATGCCCAGGACACGCAAGATTGTCTTACTGCCTTGATTATAAGAGAATACAAAACTCACTACCAGCGTTTGATAAATTAGCTAAATTATATAATATTACAAAATAGATATAGTTACTATCTCAATTTTGTAATAGATCTTATATTATTTATAAGCATACTACGCCTGGATAAAAAAAGGTGAATTTTTTAGGATAACATTTTGGGGTATATTTTACCCTTAAATGTTATCCTAACTTTAATAATGCTCACTAATAATTTAATAAACTGAAATATCCAAGTTTTGTTCCTTAGCCAATCTAAGAAGTTCACTTTCGCTTGCTTTATCAACAATCGCAACTAGTGAATTGCTTCCTAATATACCTACCTTATCTAACAAATCTTCTTTCAATTTTTCATAGTTCATATTAATCACCATTACCTTTCTAACATTAATTTTTTTAACTAATTATTTAACTAATTATTTAACTAATGATACCAGTTCTTCCATACTCTCTATAACATGATCTGACTCATACTTAAGTATAACATCTCTAGGAAGTGCACTCCATCCAACAACTACAGATTCTATCCCTGCATTTTTTGCACATAAAACGTCAAATTGTGTATCTCCCACAAAAATAGTTTCCTCCGGTTTTCCTCCTAATTCCCTTAACGCCATAAAAGCTGGTGTAGGATCTGGCTTATGTATTTCTGTATCATCTGCAGTTATAATACTCTCAAAATAATCAATTAATCCAAAATGTTTTAATCCCCTAATTGCCGAATTATTTAAACGAGAAGTAACTATTCCAAGTTTATAGCCTTGGCTGTACAGTTCTTTTACTCCTTCTTTTACTCCATCATGAATTCTAATTAACTTATCGAAGTTATCAATTTGAAATCTCCTATAAGTTTTAATTGCTTTTTCACTATTTTCGCTAAATTTTCTGTTTATTGTAACCTTTAAAATTTCTCCAAAACTTTTAATAATTTCCTCTCTGCTCACCTGTTTATTCAAATACTTCTTATAAGTATATTGAAATGATTGTATAATTAATTCATTTGTGTCCAGCAAAGTTCCATCCAAATCAAACAATATATTCTTAATTGCCATAAAAGTATACCTCCCCCTTATTTCTTTATACTAATTATAGTATTAACTTATGGTGTAAATAAAGCAACCCTTAAAAATAATTTAAAACCAACAATCCTATACATTTACGTTACCATGCATACTTATATTAACATTTATAACCTAATAGAAAACACAAGAAATATTACATTTTCTAGTGTTTTCTGTAAGAATTTATAAACCATCATGATTAAATTTGTTTTAACAACATTTTGGAAGCTTCAAGTCTGCCATCTTCTATAAGTTGCAGTTGTCTAGCCTAGGAAAATTACTTTAGTGGCAGTCTAAATCTGCTTCCAAATGTTGTCGCAGCTCCATAGAGGAGATGATTCATCTCTTTCAGAGCTGTTTGCATCTTCTTCAAAGCTGTTGCAGCGACCCAGGAGATGATTTAATATAATTTAAATATTCTTAGATATTTTTTCTTCTGGTAGTTCTCCATCAATCCCTAAATAATAGTGCCTAATAGGCTCCAGTTTATCATCTAATTCGTATACAAGTGGAATTCCTGTAGGTATATTCAAACTTACAATATTGTCACTTGATATTTTATCGAGATGTTTTACTAATGCTCTTATAGTGTTTCCATGTGCAGAAATTATAATTTTTTTACCTGCTTTAATTTGAGGTACTATTTCCTGATACCATTCAGCCATAACTCTCTTCACAGTATCCTCTAAACTTTCTGTTGTAGGAAGTTCTTCTTGTCTTAATTCTTTATATTTTAACTCCATACCAGGATATCTATCATCAGTTTTCAAAAGTTCTGGTGGTCTTACATCAACATATCTTCTCCATTTATGGACTTGTTCATCTCCATATTTTTTTGCAGTTTCAGCCTTATCTAAACCTTGTAGCGCTCCATAATGCCTTTCATTAAGCCTCCATGACTTATATACGGGAATCCACATTAAATCCATCTCATGCAAAACAATCCAAAGTGTTCTAATTGCCCTTTTTAATACAGAAGTATACGCTATATCAAAAACATAACCATTTTTCTTAAGTATTTGGCCTGCTTTTCTTGCCTCGATTAGACCATTTTCTGATAAATCTACATCTGTCCAACCTGTAAATCTATTTTCCTTGTTCCAAACACTCTCGCCATGTCTTATTAATATAAGTTTAATCAAATTATTACCCCCCCCTACTCATTTAATCAGCTTTCTTTATTTGCATACAATACAATTATAATACACTACAGCTCATTATATATTTCCTATAAATAATAAAAATTACTTATTATATTGACTAACTATCCTTAATATTGTTTTTAGACAAAATTTTTGTTAAATAAGTTATCAAAAATCCAAAAATTATAAATCCTACTGGTCCACCATAGTTTTTTAGAATTGGAATAATTGCTTCTGAAAAATTCTTGGATCCTGCAATATTTCCGTATCCAGCTCCAAAAAATGCTAGTACGCCTAATATAAATACAACCGTTGATGCCACGATAACAGCTACTTTTGATTTTAGCATTACAAACGGAGGTACATTACCTTTAAGTCTATATATTAAATATGCAGCCGCAAGAACAATATATGGTATTGCAAGAGACAACGCTGATAAAGTCGTTAATAAGTTAAAAAAATTATCTATGTTGTTAAGTCCAGCGAGTGGTACTATTATTAATACTAATAATATGATACATTGAACCCAAAGTGCATTAACCAATGTTCCATCTTTACGTTTCTTAGTTAAAAATTTAGGGAATGTTCCAATAGGAACCTCTGAGAACATAGCTCTAATTGGGGATTCAAGCCATACTACAAATGCTGCTATAGATGAAATAGTTAAAATAAATGCATATATTTGAACAGATATTTTGCCATTTAATCCCCAATTTTCTGCTAATATCTTATAAACAACATAACCTGCATCCTTAACGCCTGCTTTAGTTATTAAAGCGGGTGACGCTACTAAACATATTGCAAGGGATCCCAGTATATATGCTCCAGCTACAAATGCCGTTGCTATAATAACTGCCCTTGGAAAAATTTTTTTAGGGTTTTCGACATCCTTAATATATGTTCCTGCTACCTCTGCACCCGCAACAGCAAGAATTAACCATGAGAAAGTTGAAAAATAATTAGCATCAAATTTCGGAATAACTGTTGATGGTGTGAAACTTGTAGCTGATGGTTGCTTTCCAACTAATACTCCAACAACTGCAAATACTATAAAAATAACTGTAACAGTTAAAGTTAGCTTTCCACCTATGTCACTAATTTTTGAGAATCTTTTAACTCCAGTTGTTGCTATGTATGTTAATGCTATTGCTAGTCCAACTCCTATCCATGGTAGCAAATATGCATTAGTATCGTTAAATCTGTTTTCACCAAAAAGAGTCCAAGATATCATAACTGGTATTCTCGAAAAAACCATTTGTAAATAAAATAGATTTGCAACAAAATATGACCAAGTGCCTATGAATGCCCATTTGGGTCCAATTGAGCATTTTATCCAAGTATATAGTCCCCCCTCTTTATCTTTGTTAGCAGATGCAAGTTCTGCTATCATAACTGATAACGGTAAAAAGAATAATAATGAAACAATAAGCCATGATGGAATTGCTGCAGGTCCAAGCGTCACCGCATTTGAAGCAATATTTCCAAATCCAAAGGTTGGAACAAAAATTAGCATTACTAAAGTCCATAAACCTAGTTTTTTTGTATCATTCATAATTTCACTCCCTAATTTTATTGTCACCTTATAATATTCTATTAAATGAACAAAATTCCTCTAAAAGGTTATATTCTTTACTCTTTATGTTAATTAAATGTAATGCTCATATTAAATATAGAAAATATAGAAATCTTGTCAAACAATATAGGCATATTCCATGGAATATGCCTATATTAAATACGTTTTATAAAAAATTTTCTATTTTATAACTTCCATCACTATTATCATCTGTGTTATCTCGCTTGCTTGTCACATTACTCGCATTTTCTGATGACAAATCATTAGATTTTTTTTCAAGAAGTAGATCTTTTATACTATGACTATTTGCTATATTATTTAGTGCATCCATTGCATTAGCTTTTTGCATTTCATCTCGTTCTTTATTACTATTGTTATTATATATCATATATACTCCTCCTCATTTCTCAAATTATAATGTTATTATTAGCTTTTTTATTATTGTAATACTATGAGATAATTGGGATTTTATTAACACAAAAAAAGATAACTGGGATTTGTCAGTTATCTTTTTTTATATATTATAAAGATTTAATATTTTAACGACATTTCAGGAGGAAAGTCGTTAATCTTAGCGCAACCCAGGAGATGATTTAATCTATTGACCTAAAGATGTTTTAACAACGTCGTTAGCAAATTCAATAGGATCCTGTGGCGTCCACCTTTTATCTGTAATTATAAATTTATATGTTTTTTCTTTTACAACATTAGATACCTTCGCGTTCTTATATTCTTTTATTAAAGCATTAATAAAAATTTTGAGAACTTTAGTACTATATTCTTTTTCATTTGTTAACTTTAAGGTTTTAACCTGCTTAGTTGCTTCTGCTATTGTTTTTTGAGAATCAGCTTTGGTATTCATAATATATGTTGATTTCAACTTAACTTGTGAATATTTAGAAGTTTGAGAAACAATTTGTGTAGTAACTGATACTTTATCTAATCCACCTATATATGCTTGATACATTTGTTCTGTTTGCTTATCTTCAATTTTTAAATTTCCCGATTCAAAACCTGTTTTCAATGCATTTTTGTACGTAACCTTTTGTGTTTGTCTAAGTTTATTTGCTTTTTCTTTCGTTACACCAATTTTTGATAAATTAGTCATGTCTCCCTTAACTATATAGTTAAACCAAACCTTAGCCGATTGATCTGAATTCATTTCGGGTTTACAACCCACAAGCAGCATAGGTACCATAATTATAATTACAAATACAATCAGACTTGTTTTAGCTTTTTTCATGAAATGCTCCTTTTTATAACACAATTACTATATATTATAACATTTTTTTTGCAAATTCACTAAAATTAAACTCGTAATAAATATTATTACTGCTACCTTTTTCTTTGACCCTTTTTACTATCTTTTACTTTCTTTTTTTTATTTTTATTTTTGTGCTTGTTCATCTTATTAATTCCTACCATATATTGAGACTTAGGTAGATCATTATTTCTTGCGAAACATTCCCAACAACCTAATTCTTCTATAGTATCTTTAAAAAATGCATACCCCTCATTTTTTAATTTGGAGAATTTCTCTTTATCATGGATTTTAATAGCTCCATCAACCTCTTCTAGAGATATACACTCCTCATCTACTAAATTATCCACATATGCTTTTTTTATATACTCATATAATTCACTAGGACCCACTTCACAAGAATCATATATTAATTCATTCCAGACTTGTGAAAACTCTCGTTCAAGTTTTCCTTCAAATAAGCTTTTATAATATTCTATTATTTCACTTTGGGATTTAACACCTTCGCCTAAAAGTACAATAAAGGATTTAATAGCAGCACATCTAACATATTCATTAACATCGTTATCTTCCACTAATTTTTTTATTGGTTCTACATCTCCACCACAAACTGAAGCTAAAATTTTATGTAAATCCTGTGTAAGATACTCACCAAAAATGTCGTCTGGTATCTCCTTTTGCAAACTAACTAAATCTATAATTAATTTAAAACTTTTCTTTTCTTTGAACTGTGCTAACAAAAATGTTGCATATATATGTGCAAAATAATTATAATTTTTTAAAACGTCATTATAATTTTCTTTTGCGTTTCTTAATACATCAAGTAATTCAGGTATGAACTCCTCTTTATGTTTTATTATTTCCTTTAATTGTGCTTCTGGAAATTTACCATTATTATACTCGATTTTCTTAAGCATTTCGCTCATTAAATAAAACTCCTTCTTAATTATAATTTTAAAAGATTATGTTCTCTAGCTACATTTTTTAGTGCTATCTCTCACCAAACCCGTTTTTGCTTTCTATAATAACTTGCACAAATGCATCAACAATGTCTTTATCAAACTGCGTGCCCCTGCATTTTCTAAGCTCCGCAATAGCCTCTTTATATGTTTTTCTTGTATTGTAAGGTCTGCTAGAAGTCATGGCATCAAAGCAATCCACTACGGTTAACATTCTCACAAGATAAGGTATATTTTCTCCTTTTAAACTATCAGGGTATCCCGTGCCATCATATCTTTCATGATGATGTAATATTAACGGAATAATTTCCTGAAGCGATTCAACATGTTTTATAATCTCTGCTCCATTTATTGAATGTTGTTTCATTATTTCCCACTCATCTTGAGTTAATGGCATATTTTTATTTAATATTTCCTTTGGAATATTTATCTTTCCAATGTCATGCATATAAGCACCATATATTAAATTTTTCTTGTTTTTATCATTTAACTCAAGTTTATCTGCTAATAATCTACTATAAATAACTACCCTTTCAACATGCCCATATGTATATTTATCTTTAGCATTTATAACACTTATCAACGTTTTTATTGATGTAATAATATCTATACGTTCATCTTCTGTATCAACTTTTAACTCATCTAATATAGAAGTATAACTTTCTACTCTATTTTTATCAAAGAACTTAGCCCTATAAAGTGCATCATCCGCACTTTTAAAAAGTTCGATAGCATTTTTAGCTTTATATGGATAAATTGAGATTCCTATCGAAACAGTCAGCTTACCATTTGGCTGGTTTTCTTCACCTTTAAAATAAGTTTTTTCTATCTTACTTCTTAATCTTTCTGCGAGCTTCATGGCATCTGCCTCAGAAGTATTTGGAAGGATTATTGCAAATTCTTCTCCACCATATCTTGCTACTATATCATTTTTTCTAAAACTATTTTTTAATATAGAACCTATAGTGCTAAGAACTTCATCACCCATTTGATGTCCATTAACATCATTATAAACTTTAAAATAATCTATATCTAATAATATCATCGAAACTAAATTATTCTCTTGTTCACTTATTTTCATTATTCCATCAAATGCATCATAAAAAAACCTATGATTATAAAGCCCTGTGAGTCCATCTTCATTTGCAAGATTCTCAAGTTTTGTTATATGTTCATTTTCAATTTTCACATAAAACCCCAATGGCCATGCAGTAAGAATGAAAACTCCGGATAAAATTAAATCATTTTCAAAATACAGATTAACCGGTGAATTAGCTGGACCCATAAGCAGATCCAATACTAATATAAAGGTTGAAGAAATACATGCTATTATCATACCTTGTTTCATACCTTGTTGTATAGTTGTTGCTATTATAATGAATAAAAATAAAAATTTGTAGTCACTTGTGTTTTTCCCTGAATAAAGTATAACAATAATAAAAAACAAAACAAACAAAAGATTTTCCAACAATGAAACAATATTAATATATTTTATATCTATTTTTGTAACAGTTGATATTGACCATATAAAGTAAATTGAAAATAATAATAATATTACTACGAAAAATGAAATAAAACTGTAACTATTATTAGGTGTGATTTTTGCTATGTCACTGCCATTGAATATATATCTTAGGAACACTATTCCTGAGAATAATAATGATGCTAATTTTACTATTGACACTATTTCCTGAATTTTTTTTTGTTTTTCATTTTCTAAATTACCCATATTATCACTACCTCATCAAATTCATTATAATAAAATAATAAGGTCAGTAAAACTGACCTTATCTTTTTATTATTTTTCCCTTAGACATTTTGGTTCTTCAGGCTGATAAGCGCACCACCAGCATGCTGAAGAAGCTGCCGAAGTTGCAGCAATAGTGGTTACTACTGCAATTAAAGTGAATAAGTGTTTTTTTAAATTTTTCATATTACTTTACCCCCTTTTCTTAATTATATGATTTAAAAAGAGATCTACTTTACCTATTAATAAGTGTCCTGAAATCGTAAGCGTAAATGTTTGCCATAATATGCCTGCATATAAACATAAAACATATAAAAAAAGCTTTTTTTCACCATTACTTATATACAGCAGGATAAGAACTACTGTTATAATAAAATATACACCTAAAAGTATTATAGATCCTTTTTTCATCCGTCTCTTTTTTTCTGCTTTAACTATAGGCTTTGCAATGCTGTCTACTGGGGCTAATTTATAAATTATATAATAAGACCATATAAAAATTACAACCCCAAGTATTACAACTAATTTTAAATTAACCCCTGAGTTTGTTAAAAATGATACTAATATTGCTTGTCCTACACTTACAACAATGCCTATAAAATTACAAATCCATGGTGAACTTGTATGAACCCCGCCAGAATATTTTCTAAGAATACTGGCTGTAAATGAAATTATTAAAGCTTCAAAAACAACATGAAATAACAATCCAAATAAAAATACAAAAATTATAGAAATAATCATCTGCATTAATGCAAAAGTTCCATAAGCAATTACTTCTTTATTATCGTCATCTAAATTTAATTCTGAAGCTACTTTATTAGCAATGTTATTAGATATTCTCTCCATCTATTACCTCTTTTAGCTTTTTTCTTCTAGACAAATAAAAATAATATGTAAATACTATAGTTGCAAAAATCAACAATGATGGAATACCATATAATACTTTTAATAAAGGTTTACTTAAAAGTTTTACAATATTCACTTTAAATATATGCTGAATTATAAACATATTAATTCCTTCACAGATGAATTCCACAGTTAATGCCATGATACTCGCTTGTATGGCTTTAATTATATTAATTTTATTTATATTAACAGTTAATACAATAATCACTATTATATTAAGAATAATATGAACCCCATACTGAATTGGTAATAACCTTATTAAATAAACTGCAATAACAAAAATTAAACTTGATATTACATACCTTTTTATATTAATAACAGTCTTTGAAAAAGCATATACTGCAAAAATGATTAAAAATTCCTCCGGAAGACCTCTTAAAAAAATAACTAATAATGTCAATTTCAGCATATTTTGCTTCTCCTTTACAACTTGGTGAATACTTCTATATATATTAATAATTATATCATAATATTACAAAATAGGATATAATTCTTAATATAATTCGATTAAATATTAGATGCTATTCGTGCGTGTTTCATCTTTCAATATTTTTGTTTTATTAATGACTTTTATGGTATTAAACACAATGATAAAAGCAAAAACTCTTATACATATATCTCCAATACTCATAACGCTATACCCTACATCAATTATGTCTGTTAAAAACTTCAGCTTAGTAACTTCACTGCCCAAAATATGTATATCATTAACTCTTATAAATGAATCTGGTTTTGCATAACCCGTTAAATATGATAATGTTGGAAATACAGGCATTTTTCCATTATTAGCCGATATTGCAATTTTATTTAAAATAGTTCCAATAAAAATAAATATTGATCCTATAATTGCACTAATATTAAGTTTATATTTAATAATCAAAATGAGAAATGTTAAAAGATAAAAATAATGAAATGTACTAGCATATTTTATAAATGTATAATTACCATTAAATATCATAACCTCTAAAATCATATACATTATTACAAATGTTAATAAAGGATATATAGCCCAATTCTTAAAAAGTGGTGTTACTTTGTACCCTTTTATTTTCGAATAAATAATTGCTAAGAGTATAGGTTCAATCATATATATTCCTTTCATTCCAAATTTTAATAATTAATATGCTTACAATAAGAATTA
The DNA here is from genome assembly GCF_018861705.1 of Clostridium psychrophilum. Lineage (GTDB taxonomy): Bacteria > Bacillota > Clostridia > Clostridiales > Clostridiaceae > Clostridium_AD > Clostridium_AD psychrophilum. The sequence goes on from NZ_JAHLEC010000026.1 coordinate 15,755, forward strand.
TACTAATTATTTTAATATATTTCTACCTTTTCACAAAATAATTATCTATCCTGCAAAGCATACAATTAATTATCAACTAATTATTCTAAAAATTCGCAATGCTCTATGTTTTATTAATTTCTTATATAAAGCTCTTTTCTAAACTTAAACCAAAAAGCCAAAAGTTTCAGCATTAATCCAATGCCCTACTTTTAGCTTTTATATTTTGATATTTTAAACATCAACTTTGTAATACTACGTTAGATTTTATCCCTTAACACTACCTACTGTAAGCCCACCAACAAGATATTTAGATAAACAGATAAATAGTATCATTACAGGAACTGCTGTAATTAAAGCCCCCGCAGAATATATACCCCATGCAGTTGAAAATTGTCCTTGCATACTTACAAGTCCAACTGGCAGAGTTAACTTTCCAGCATCATTTATTATTACACTAGCCACTATATATTCAGACCAAGCTCCCATGAAAGAGAATAATGCTGTTAATGCAACTGCTGGTCTTGCAAGTGGTAATATTATCTGATAGAAAGATCTAAACACTGAAGCCCCATCTACATAGGCACTCTCCTCGAGCGACTTAGGAATGGTATCATAGAATCCTTTCATCATCCAAATGTTAAAAGGAATTGATGTAGATACATAAATTACTGCCAATGCAAAATAACTATTTGTCATATTCAACTTAATTATCATTAAATATAGAGGTAACAAAGTCATAGCTAATGGGAACATTTGAGTAACTAAAATCAGAGTCAAGCCCATTTTTTTACCTCTAAATTCAAACCTAGAGAATGCATATCCAGCAGTAACTGAAAGTATTACACTAAAAACACAAGCACAACCTGATACAATTAAACTATGCCAAAGCCAATTTAGCATATCATATTGTATAAAAGCTTGTTTAAAATTATCAAATGTTGCATTTTTGGGAATTATATTTAAAGATTTGGTAAACAATGCATTTGATGGTCTTAAAGATATTGTTAATATATTTAATATTGGATAAACTGCGCATACGCATGCAACTATTAAAAATGCATATATCAATATTATTTTTCTAGGAGAATCTGTTCTATTAAATCTTCTACTTTTCATGCATTTCACCTCTAATCATCTGATTTTTGTGCTCTAATAAATACAGTACTAAATGCTAGTAAAATTAAGAATATAACTACCGAAAGCGCTGCTGATTGACCATACCTGAAATATTGGAACGCTCTCTTAAATACCATAGTTATAAGAATTTGCGATTCATCTGAAGCTGAACCACTTGTAATTATGTAAATTACATTAACCATATTAAACGTCCACACTGTTCCAAGTACTATAGCAGGAGTTAGGATTGGTTTTAATAGTGGTAGCGTTATGCCTTTGAATTTTTGAAAGTTCGTTGCCCCATCCAAATCTGCCGCTTCATATAACTCATCTGGGATACTTGAAAGTCCACCAAGTGATATCATCATCATAAAAGGAATTCCAAGCCATATATTAGTTATAATACAACCTACAAAAGTCCAACTTGGTATAGATAACCACGGAATGGCTGCCGCGTTACCAAAAATATGTGTTAAAATAACATTCACAGAACCATATTCAACATTAAACATGCCTTTCCAAGTCAACGCAGCAACATACTGTGGCACAGCCCAAGGTAAAATTAACAAAACTCTTATAAATGCTTTACCTGGCAATTTTCTATTTAAAATTACTGCAAGAAATAATCCTATTGAGACATGAAAAAATACATTAATGGCAGTCCATAATATTGTTCTTATTAAAGTTGAATAAAATAAACTATCAGCAAGTATATTTTTGTAATTATCAAGTCCAATCCAAGGATAAACCTGACTTTTTAAATTTAATAAAGTTACATTTTTAAATGAAATTATTATTTCGTATATAAGTGGATAAGCTACAACAACTATTAAGACTATAGTAGCGGGTGCTAAAAACAAGAAAGGTGTCAATTTACCTCTTCCTATTCCTAAATTACTACTTACTCGTTTCTTTTTTGTTTTTCTCACAATCGCCTTCATGTCAACTCTCCTTTCTTAAAATAAAAGGGGATTTCTCCCCTTTTACAAATGCATTCTATAATCCTAAAGCTTTTATTCCTTCCTCAGCTTTCTTCTGCATGATTGCTCCTGCATCCTCTGGTTTTGTTTTTCCAGATAATACATCTTGTTGAACTGGTTTCATAGCATCCCAAATAGCTCTCATTTGTGTAGCTACTGGCATTGGTACTGATTTAGATAATTGATCCTTTTGCCCTGCTATTAATGGATTTCCTGTAATCTTCGCATCTTTCATAGCCTCAATGTTAGTTGGGTATTGTTGATGTGCATCAACCATCTTTAACTGTGCATCTTTTGAGTTTACAAACATAAGGAATTTTTTAACTGCAGCTACTTTATTTGCATCTTTAACTCCTGCAGACACTGTATATCCTTTAACAGCTGTCATAGGCAATGGAGATTTACCTTTTATTGTAGGTATTGCCATTATACCTAGATCAATTCCAGCTTTCTTATAATCTGCAAAACCCCATGGTCCATTGATTATAAATGCAGCTTTTCCACCTTTAAACAAGTTGTCAGCAACTGTTGCATCAGCTTCTTTAGGAATTAAACCTTCACTGTGTATTTTTTTCATGAAAGTCATCCACTGAGTAACTGCTGGTGTATTTAGTGTTGGTTTAGGTGAAGTCGCATTAACATTATCAAATACTTTACCACCATAAGCTCCTAAGAAACCAATTGAGAAAAATGGTTCAACTTCATTAAATACTAAACCATAATCAACTTTGCCGTCTTTTTTAAGTTGTAATCCCATTGCCTCTAATTCTTCAAAAGTTTTAGGTGGCGTTGGAACTAATTTTTTATTGTAAGAAACTAAAACTTCATTACCGTTTCTATCTGGAATCATATATTGTTTTCCTGTAAACTTACCACCTTCTAATGATTTTGGATCCAATGTTTTCATAAAATCTGCTCCAACAATATTATCAATAGGTTGTACTAAACTGCCTGGAACAAATACTCCAAGATTATCATTTGGTGATAATACGATATCAGGTCCTGTTGTACCTAGTGATGCAGTTGAAAAATTCTTTCTTAAATCTTCAGTTTCATAATGTGTTCTTTTAACTGTTATAGTAGGATTTGCAGTATGAAAATCTTTAATTAGTGAATCGAGTACTTTCTGTGCATTTGCATCATCTTGATCCCAAAAAGCTATATTCACTGGTTTACTTGAATCTACTGCAGTGGATGATTTACTAGCCGACTTGGTACCACACCCCGCCATTGTCCCTACTACCAATGTTGAAATCATTGCAATAGTCATAATTGTTTTAATTGTTTTCATTTTTTTGCCCCCCTTAAATTTGAGAAAAAAATTCAAAACTTGTTTCATACTTCTTAACTAAGTAGTTTTTTATACTTAAAGTTGAAAACGTTTGTAATCGTTATGCAACCGTTTGCCTAAATTTATTTTACTATTAATTTTCTTATATGTCAAACTAAATTTCAAAAATTACAACCTTATTTTCAAGCATTAATTTACCTTGTATAACGTTAACCACTGTACCATCTATAATATTAATATATTCGCCTTCAGCAACATTTATACTAATGTCTCCTTGCTGCTTACCCACATTAAATATCCCAATAATTTTTTTATTTTTCATTGAATAGGATGCTACAATAACATCTTTATCCTCTGCAGTATGAATCTCATAAAAACCCTTAGCCATAATTTCTTTCTTCTTAATTGATCCAAAAGTTTTTAATAACTCTACAAAGTCTTCTTTTATTCCATTCCAATTTATTTTATCTAAATCAAAAAGACTTGGCGTGCTAACCGCTTGCGCTTCCTGCCCTGCATATAAAAGTGTACAGCCCTTTTGAAAATATAAAAAGCCTGTCCAAATTTTTAAAATATCTTCATCATGAATAAGGTTCTTAGCTCTAATCTGATCATGGTTTTCTAAAAACCTTAGCTTAACATAGTTATCTGGATATATTGATTCTTGAATTGATACTTTATCTATATATTGCTTTAATGAATTCTGTCCACTAAAATATCCTAAATATTCTTTATTTACATCGTAATCATAAGCAATGTCAAAAGCCTGATATATCTCACTATCAGATAAGCATGTAAAACCATTTTTTCTCATACTTAAAATAAAGTTTGGATCTACACTCTCAGATAACCACAAGGTATTTCCATTAATTTTTGCTACTTCCTCTCTTGCACTTAGCCAAAATTCTAGTGGTACAAGTGATGCCACATCACATCTAAACCCATCTACCCCCATATTTACCCAATACTTCAAGGTTTCAATTTGATAATTCCATAATTTCTTGTTATTATAATCAAGGTCAACTACGTCCGACCAATCTCCAACCTTATTTCCAAGATTTCCATCCGCTTTTCTGTAAAAAAACTCTTTATGATTTTCTGTTAGAAAGGAATCTGGTGAGGTATGATTGTAAACTACATCTATTATGCACAACATACCTAAGGAATGTATCTTGTTAATTAACCTTTTAAAATCCTCTAAAGTGCCATACTCAGGATTTACTTCTCTATAATTTTTTATTGCATAAGGGCATCCAAGTTCACCTTTTTTATTTTTTGTTCCAATAGGGTGAATCGGCAAAAGCCATATAATATCTGTCCCTAGGTACTTTATTCTTTCCAAATCCTCTTCAACATCTTTAAAAGTCCCATTAATTCCATGATTTCTCACAAATACAGAATAAATTACCTTGTTTCTTAAAGAAACGTTTGTATTTTTAGCCATAAACAACCTCCATCTTTTTATTATTATATTGTGCAAACGAATTCATAAAATATTAAAAAAATAATAAACCCATTTTATAACAATTATACTTGAAATAGCAAGGTTTATTTTCTTTTTATTATATAAATATATTTAAAGTACCTGGAAACTGGAGTTACTTAGTTGATTCTCTTTCGACTAATTTTGTTTTGACAATATAATTATTTATATATTCCTTCTCATTTTCTAACTTGTTTATTAATAGTTTCACTGCAAAATAACCTAATTCTTCAGAATTAATATCTACCGAAGATAGTGTCGGATTTCGAAAGGCAGCAAGTGGTGTATTATTAAACCCGATAATTGAAATATGCTGATCTGACAGCTCACTTACAGCTTTAGATGCACCAAAAGCAATTAAATCATCAGTAGTTACAACAGCTGTAGGAATCGCTTTACTTAAAATTCTTTTCATAGCATCATAACCACTGTTTTCTGTAAACTCTGCTGCTTGTATCATATTTTCATCTATCTTTTCACCAATGTTCTCCATAGCTTTCATGTAACCTTCTAGTCTATTTATAGTTACATTAAGCGTAGGTGGACCTCCTATAAATGCAATTTTTCTCTCACCCTTCTGTATAAGATAATTTACAACACTATACATTGCATGGAAATTATCATTATCTACCCATAAAACCCCTTCTGTATTTTCTGGTTTACCTATTACTACAAATGGATAATCTGCTTCTTTCAAATAAGCAACGCATTTATCATTTTTCCTTACTACTGGTAAAATAATTCCATCAACTCTTCTACTATTTATTAAGCTTGCTATATACTCTACTTCTTGATCTTCATTATTGCTGTAAGTATACATGATAAAATATCCTTTTTTTTGAGCATAATGACTTATACCCCTCATAATTTGAATAAAGAAAGGATTAACAAACAAATCTTCATCCGTGTTAGGTAAAATAAGTCCTATAGTCTTTGTTGTTTTACTAACTAAACTCCTAGCTATTGCATTAGGATGATAATCCATTTCCTTCATTGCTATGTAAACCCTTTGTTTTGTTTCATCACTAATTCTAGGATTATCTGCAAGTACTCTTGAAACTGTGGAGGGTGATACATTTGCTATCTTCGCTACATCTTTTATAGTTACTGACATGAAAACTTCACTTCCCAATTTGTAAAAATATTCTATGCTTATTATATTATTAATTTTAATATTAATCAAGGCTACTTTTACCCCTAACGTCCCATTTTAACCTAATTACGCAATATATTGATTTATATATATTACAACAATGCTTACATGTATAAAAAATAAATAAATTTATTTTGTGCAAACGCATTCACAAATGAATAATTTTATATTATTATATTAATATAAGTATTAAATTAATATTAAAGGAGAGTTCTATGGATAACATTAAAGCAATTATATTTGATTTAGATGGTGTATTGGTTAACACTGCTAAATATCATTATTTGGCATGGAAGAGACTAGCAAAAGAATTAAACATTGATTTTACTATAGAAGACAATGAGAGACTAAAAGGTGTAAGCCGAATGAAGTCACTAGATATCATACTCGAAATAGGTAATATAACATTAGATGACGATACTAAAAATGAACTTGCGCAAAAAAAGAATGCCTGGTATGTTGAATACATATCTAAATTAACTCCCGCTGATATTTTACCTGGGGTTATAGTTTTTTTAAAAAGCATCAAAGCAAATGGCATAAAAATCGCCTTAGGTTCAGCTAGTAAGAATTCTATGCTTATTCTTACTAAATTAAAATTAAAGGATTATTTTGATGCAATAATTGATGGCACAAAAGTTTCTAAAGCAAAACCCGATCCTGAAGTTTTTCTAAAAGGTGCTTTGGAACTTAATGTATTACCTTGTCAGTGTATTGTCTTTGAAGATGCCCAGGCTGGCATCGATGCTGCCATTAATGGAGGAATGCTTGCCATAGGAATAGGTTCTAAAGATATACTAAAAAAAGCCAACTTAGTACTTCCAGGCTTTTCTAATATAATTTTTGATAACTTAGAACTATAAAGTGAGAAACTGAAAAGCTAAACAATTAATAATTGTAAATGCCCCAGAGACTAATAAGGAGGATTTTAATGAAACACTATTATAAATTAGATGAGTGGAATATTATTGAGAATGGATTTAATGCTGATAAAAATGAAATATCTGAGAGCATTTTTAGCTTAGGTAATGGAAATATGGGACAAAGAGCCAATTTTGAGGAAGATTACAGTGGTAAATCTCTTATGGGAAATTATATAGCAGGAGTTTACTATCCTGATAAAACAAGAGTTGGTTGGTGGAAAAACGGATATCCAGAATATTTTGCTAAAGTTTTAAACTCAACAAATTGGATTGGTATAAGCATTAAAATTGATGGTCTCCCTTTGGATCTTGCTAAGTGTAATGTGCAAGAATTTGAACGAGTTTTGAATATGAAAGAAGGTTATTTACAAAGAAACTTTAAGGCTGTACTTATGAATGGAAATGAAGTTGAAGTGCAAACCAAAAGATTTATAAGCATGGTTCGGGGTGAAATAGGCGTTATAAAATATTCAATTAAACCATTAAATTTTAAAGGTAAATTAGAAATTTCACCTTACCTTGATGGAAACGTTATGAATTCTGATTCTAACTATGATGAGACGTTTTGGGATGAAATTTCAAAAGGCGTTAAACCCTATGATGCATATGTGATGTTAAAGACTAAAAAATTAGATTTCCACATTTGTACAAACATGACCTTCGAACTAACTAAAAATGGTGAGATAATTAAACCACTTGTAACGCTTAATCAAAGTGAGAAATATGTTGCAAATTCGATTTCAGTCAATTGCGATAAAAATGATGAAATTGTAATTTATAAATATGTTGCAAATACTTCATCAAGATATTACGAAATATCAGAATTAATTAAAATAACTAGAGAACTTGCACTCAAAGCTAAAAAAGATGGGTTTGAAATGCTTCTAAAAGAACAATCCGAGGCTTGGCATGAAAAATGGAAAGAGAGCGATATAGTTATTGAAGGTGATGTTTCTGCTCAGCAAGGGATTCGATTTAATATATTCCAATTAAATCAAACCTATACGGGCGACGATTCTAGACTAAACATAGGTCCAAAAGGTTTTACTGGTGAAAAATATGGTGGTGGCACCTACTGGGATACCGAAGCTTATTGCATCCCATTTTATTTAAGCACTTCGAAGAAAAGGGTTTCTAAAAATCTTTTGTTATATAGATATAATCAATTAGATAAAGCCATAGAAAATGCTGAAAAATTAGGTTTTACAAATGGAGCCGCACTATATCCCATGGTAACAATGAATGGTGAAGAATGCCATAATGAGTGGGAAATAACCTTTGAGGAAATTCATAGAAATGGTGCTATAGCTTATGCCATATATAATTACGTAAATTATACTGGAGACAAGTCTTGCCTTGGTGAATTCAGTTTTGAGGTACTTATAGCTATATCTAGATTTTGGGCTCAAAGAATCACTTTTTCTGCTAGTAAAAATAAATATGTAATTCTTGGTGTCACTGGACCTAATGAATATGAAAACAATGTTAATAATAACTGGTATACTAATAAAATTGCCTGCTGGACAATGCAGTATACAATTAAAGTTATAGATTATCTAAGTAAAACTGAGTCTAAAAGATTAAGTGAACTTGTAGTAAAACTTAATTTTAAAGATAGTGAGATAACTAATTGGAAAAAAATTATTAAAAACATGTACTATCCACAAAATAAAGACCTTGGAATTTTCCTTCAACAAGATGACTACATGGATAAAGAGCAAATATTAGTTAAAGACCTAGATAAAAAAGATATACCAATAAATCAAAACTGGTCATGGGATAGAATATTGCGCTCATGCTTTATAAAACAAGCTGATGTGCTTCAAGGTATCTATTTATTTGAAAATGAATATGATGTGGCTACAATTAAAAGAAATTTTGATTTTTATGAACCTAGGACGGTGCATGAATCTTCCTTGTCCCCTTGTATTCATACAATACTAGCTGCTAAAATTGGAAATCATGCTAAAGCTTATGATATGTATTTAAGGGCATCTAGACTTGATCTTGATAATTATAATAATGATACAAAAGATGGCTGTCACACAACTAGCATGGCTGGAACTTGGATGGCAGTAGTACATGGCTTTGGTGGGCTTCGTGTTATTGATAATAAACTGATTTTAAACCCATTCATTCCAGAACATTGGTGCTCATGCTCATTTAAAATAATGTTTAGAGATGCACTTCTAAATATTAAATTCACTAAAAACATCATTCAAATACAAAATGAAAATTATGTACCAGTGAACTTATTAGTGTATGGAAAAGATTATCCCTTAAATGGCAATGATTTGTTAGAAATTAAGATACAATAAAACTATAAGTAACCTCAATATAAACTATTTAGATATACTATATATCTCGCGCTATATGAACTCAATTTAAAGATAAAAGTGAGGTACCTAAAAATGAATAAACATGCAATATATCATATTACTGAAACGCCCTATGCTTACGGTAAAGATTTAAACACACTAGTTATACGTTTAAGAACTGCAAAAGATGATATTAATAAATGTTATTTATATTATAAAGATAAATATAATAATAAACAGCCATTTTCTATTAAATCAATGAAGATTACAGCTCAATCTGGTTTATTTGATTATTTTGAGACCACTGTATCCATAAAAAGAAATAGATATAAGTATTACTTTGAGCTTATTGATTCATGTAATGATAAAACATATTTTGATGAGAGAGGCTTTAGGGATGTACTTTTAGCTTTAGACGATTCCACAGCTTTTCAATTTGCCTATTTAGCACAAGGTGATTTGTATGAGGAAGAAAAGTGGTTACAAGAATCAGTTGTATATCAAATTTTTCCGGATAGATTTTGTAATGGGGATAAAAATATTGACCCAGAAAATATAGACTCTTGGGGTAGCCCTGTAAATAAAAAATCCATGTTTGGAGGAGATTTCAAGGGAATTATTGACAAATTAGACTATTTAGATGAATTAGGTATTAATTTGATCTACTTAACTCCAATATTTAAATCCTCTTCCAACCACAAATATAATACAACGGATTATTATGACATAGACCCTCAATTTGGAACTTTAGACGTGGCAAAAGAATTAATAAAAAAATGTCACGAAAGAGGGATAAAGATTATTTTTGATGCTGTATTTAATCACTCAGGAAGTGATTTCTTTGCTTTTAAAGATTTACTACAAAAGCAAGAGAAATCAAAATATAAGGATTGGTATTTTATTGATAGCTACCCCGTTAGCACTAATAATGTAAACTACTATACTTTTGGAAATGACGAAAATGAAATGCCCAAATTAAATACTCATAATAAAGAAGTACGAGAATATTTATTAGGTGTCGGAAAGTATTGGATAAAAGAAATAGGAATCGATGGTTGGAGACTTGATGTTTGCGATGAAGTCGATCATGATTTTTGGAGAGCTTTTAATAAAGTAGTTAAGGCAGCCAATAAGGATGCCGTTATTGTTGGAGAGATAATGCATGAAGCAACAGCCTTCTTAAAAGGCGATCAAATGGACAGCACCATGAACTATCCTTTTAAATTTGCTCTAGTAGATTTTTTCGCAAATAGGAGCATTTCCGCTGGTCAGTTTAGTGACGTACTATCCTTTAATAGAACTCTTTACATGAACAGCATTACAAGGCAACTTTGGAATCTAATTGATAGCCATGATACTAAGAGATTTTTAACTGAATGCAACCGTAATATAGATAGAATGAAACTTGCAATAACCTTCCAATTTTGCTACCTGGGCGTGCCATATATTTATTATGGAGATGAGATAGGTCTTGATGGTTCTGATGATCCTCAATGTAGAAAATGTATGATTTGGGATACTAAAAATCAGAATTTAGAATTATTAAACCACTACAAAACTATGATTTCTCTTAGAAAAAATAATAAAGTTCTAATCTATGGAGATTACAAAACTGTTTATTGCAAAGATGATGTATTGATTTTTGAAAGAAATTATCAAAGTAAAACTCTAGTTATTGCCATTAATAATAGTGATAAACAACATAATGCTCAAATAGCTTTAGGTAACGCCTCTATAGACATCTTAACTTCAAAGAAAGTAGACTTAAATAACGAGTTAATCATAGCTCCTATGGGATTTAAAATACTTGAATTGATATAAACATATAGATATAAAATCTGCAAAACAGTCTTAAATTTAACGACATTTCAGAAGGAAATAATTTAATTACCAATTCAATTAAGACTACTAATTAAAGTAGCCTTAATTGTATGTTATTATTTGTGTTTAAGTCATTTATAAAATATACATTGCTTAGCTTTCATGTACAGCATCAATATATTCAGCATTTGTCATTTCTGATAAAGCGTCTTGTACCGATATATCGTCTAAAATTCTTCCAGTAAGAATTAGGCCTTTTTTTAAATCCTCATCCCATTGAAAATCAGTCATCACACTATCAATTCCTAAATCCTCAGCCATATCATTTGCACTAATATTATATTTTTTGTAATTTTCTAGACCATCTTCGCTAATTGTTATTTCATAGATTTTTCTTTTTTCTGCCATGCTTATACCTCCACAAATTATAATATAATACGTTTGAAATACTACATATACTATGCTACAAAGATATAAATATTATTCCTTTATTTTTTATGTAGAGTATAATACAAAGCTAAAATTAACTATGCCCATTATTGTTCAAAAACTAATATTATTATTCCATCTGTTAGATCTCATATAAATTATACACATTACAAGTGATGCAAATGTTGAAAGCGGAGACGCAAACCCAATTGCATATAACGTAATGCCTGCAATTTTGCTTAAAGCATATGACAAAGGAATACGAATGATAAATGTAGCTAATAAACTGTGGATCATTGGAAACAAAGAATTGCCACAGCCACTAAAATACGAGTTCATGCAAAATACGAAGCATACTAAAATACAATCAATGCTATATGATTTTAAATATAATGCGGCTGTTTCTATGACCTCTATATCCTTTGAAAACAATGCTGTAAGTGATGTTGGATTCAATTGTACATATATGTAAAAGATTATGCCAATTACCAAAGAACATGCAATTCCTATGTATAAACACTGTTTTGCTCTTTTTGGCTTTTTTGCGCCCATATTTTGAGCTGTCATTGCAGCAATCGATGAAGCAAATGCAATTGTTGGAAGCATTGCAAAAACAATTATCTTTTCTACAACACCTACAGATGCAGAAGCAGTAAGTCCCATTTTATTAATAATTGCTGTAATTATTATAAAAGAAATATTAATTAAACCATCCTGTAATGCAATTGGCAATCCTAATTTAAATATTTTTTTAGCTTTTTCTGTTTCAATTCTAATATAATTACGATTAAACTCAAAAGTGAAACCCTTGTTTTTCATAAAAAAAATTCCAAGTATGAAACTTATAGCTTGAGAGGATACAGTAGCAATTGCAGCTCCCATTGCTCCCATATGAAAAAGACACACTAATATTAAATCTACGATAATATTTATTATGCAAGCAACTGCAATAAAAAGTAACGGTGCTTTTGAATTACCTAAACCCCTTAGAATACCACTTAATGCATTGTACCCAATAATAAATGGAATACCACAAGAACATACAAAAATATATTGTTTTGTATATTTAATTGCCTCTGTTGGTGTGTTCATTAAATTTGTAATAGTACCTGTCATTAGCACCATAATCACAGTCAAAATGGCGGCCATTATGCCAAATATGCAAATAATAGTTCCGATTGACTCTGCGATATCTTTATGTTTTTTAGCACCTAGATAGTGTCCAATTAAAATGGTTCCCCCTGTGCTTAAGCCAAGAATAATGCCTGTAATTGTCTGCATAATTTGACTTCCTGTTGCCACTGCAGAAACTTGTGCTGAATTAGAAAATTGGCCAACAACTAACAAATCTGCCGCACCATAAAGTGCTTGTAGCAAACTGGCTAATAAAAATGGTAACGCAAATTTCAATAATGTGGGAATAACTCTTCCCTCTGTTAACGTATTAGATTGTTCCATAATATATATACCTCCTAAGATCAAAAAATGCTGGGTAAAACAGTTGATTTTACCCAACCATCTTATCCAGCATATAGTTAAATATATATACCCTCCGATGAATTAATAAATAAATTTTAACACATCCATATAATCTTGTCGATGAAAGCTTCAGTAATTACCATTTTCTAAATTAAATTTTAAATCTTGATAAAAGTTAGTCTTAGCCGTCTCATAATAAGGATTAATCCAAAGAAATGCTATTCCTATAGTTATTACCCCTAATATAAACCATCCTATATAGCTACACCATAACTTAAACAGTCCAAATTTGAAGCCAACCATCATAAGTTTACTTCTATCTAATGCTTCAAAAGCACTTAACTCAGGATTATCAATCATAATGTAATATGCCATAGAATATCGCAAAGAAGCAATAATTCCTGGGATAATAAGAAGCAACGTCCACAAAATCGTGAAAAGTTTAATAAGTAAATTTAGAACGAATGATTTAATGAAAAATTTAAAACCACCAAATATATTTTCAATGATTGGTCCTTCATTTCTTACCAACTTAAGAAAATAAGAAGATACTCCAAGTGTTATTGGGCCCGACAAAACAAAACTTAATAAACTACCTAAGCCATTGGATGAGTTTGTAGTTGGAACTCTAACTAGTTCTCCATTTTGCCAAATGTTTTGAAAAGAATGTACTACATTTCCTCCTGTGAATGTCATTGTAACTAACCAAACAATAAAACACGCGATTCCAGCTTGAAGCCAATTACCCTGAAGCTGCTGCTTTGCCCTACGTTTTAAATTATAACTATTTTGTGGCATGTTTTCTCCCCCTTAATAATTTAACTAAGCACGATTAATTTGTGGACCTATTAATTATCATTCCATATTAATAGTATTCATTTATTGAGTAAAATAACTCTTCTTTTGCTTTTTTATATATCTAAAACCATATCATACCACTTCGCTCCACCATGTACTGATTCAGAAATACCCATATTTACGTATCCAAACTTTGTATAATAATGAATAAGTTTTGCTTTGCACGTTAAAATAACACCCTTTCGGCCAGCTACTTTTGATACGTCTATCATATAATTCATTAATTTTGCTGCAATTCCCTGATTACGATACTCTGATATCACATCAAGTCCAAAAATAGTCTGGTATTTACCCTCTGGGATATGTAGTGTAGAATCTTCGTAAAGTTTATCATAGATAACAGTTCCATTGATAACACATCCATTAACAAAACCAATTATTGTTCCATCTATTTCTGCAACAAAAAAGCTTTCAGAAAACGTCTTAATCCGTTGCTCTAAAGATACCCTTGTAGCTGCTTCTGCAACTGGGAAACAGCTTGCTTCCACTTTTGTTAGTGCATCTAAGTCTTTTATGCTTGCCTTTCTAATTTCAAGTTTCATTATAATTTTCCCTTCATAAACATTATTTTTGGATTAAATTTATAGCCATTACTCTTGAATTAGAAAATTATATCATGTCCCTTATGTTATTGCAATTGTATTCCAACCATGTTATAATTCTTTAAGCATATTTTTACATACGATTTTAAAAGAGTATTATCATTCTTGAGTATTTAAAGGTTGCTTAATGCACCTTTTTTTAAATTAATAACTTATCCTTTTCCCTCACCCTTTAATGAAAAACATATTTTCCACATAAATATATAAATTCTAAAGAATACAATTCAAATATTCTTTATACATAATATTTATTGGCATTTTATTAGTAAAACTAATTTAATGCTTTTACCCTACATAATTTAATTCATCTGGAGGTATACATAATGAAAAATTCAACAAAACATTCTTTGGTTATAGGTTTTGCACTATTTGCAATGTTTTTCGGTGCAGGGAACCTAATCTTTCCACCATTTCTCGGGAAAGCTGCAGGCAATGCATTTTTTGCATCTATTATAGGCTTTCTAATTACAGGAGTCGGCCTTCCACTAACTGGCATTATTGCCTGTGCTAAAATTAATGGCACTTATAACAAAATGGCCAATAGAGTAGGTAGAAAATTTTCTATAATAACAAGCGTAGCTCTAATTCTTGTTATAGGACCGTTATTTGCAATTCCAAGAACCGCTGCAACAACTTTTGAACTTGGAGTGCATCCTTTATTTGCATCCGTGCCACAAAACGTAGTAGTTATATTATATTTTGCAATAGCACTTGCATTTGTTCTTAAACCTTCTTCAATAATTGATAACGTAGGTAAGATACTTACACCTGCACTTTTATTAATGCTCGCTATAATTATATTTAAAGGAATAATAGATCCTATTGGACCTATTGTAAATACATCTTACAAAAATGGATTTTCAAAAGCTTTAATAGAAGGATATCAAACAATGGACGTTATGGCTTCTGTTGTATTTGCAGGGATAATTATTTCATCCGTTAAAGCCAAAGGTTATAAAAATGCAACTGATATAATGAAAATGACTATAAAATCAGCATTAGTCGCTGTAACAGGTTTAACCTTTGTATATGGTGGACTTATGTATATAGGAACACAAACTAGTACTTTATTCCCACCAAATATAGCTAGAACTAGTCTAGTTACGCAACTTGTTAAGTTAGACCTAGGCAGTATCGGTTCAGTTATTCTTAGTTTATGTGTCTCTCTTGCATGCTTAACAACTGCTATAGGATTACTTGCAAGTGGTGCTCAATTCTTTTCTAAACTTTCAAAGAATATATTACCTTACAAACCCACTGCTATTATTCTTGCTGTAGTAAGTGGATTACTAGCTACAAACAACGTTGATAGCATAGTTACACTAGCAGGTCCTGTTTTACAAATTTTATATCCAATTGTAATTGTTCTAATAATCATTACATTGCTTGGCGATAAAGTTAAAAGTAATATGGTTGTTGCTATAACTATATACACAACACTATTAATAAGTATTTTAGATACCATAAATGGTATCTATGCAAATAGCATTGGTTTTATTAAATTTATACCTCTCGCTAGCGCAGGATTCTCATGGATTTTACCTACTTTAATAGCATTTGTAATTTCCAGCATTCTAGTAAAACCAAAAGAAGATGCGATCAAAGATGAAGCTGCTTCAATCTTTGAAGCATAAGTTGCTTCAATCTTTGAAGCATAAGCTGCTTCAATTTTCGAATCAAAATATACTGAAACACTGATGTTAAGAAAGTAATATAAATTAGAATAAATTTAAACAAAATAGTGAAAGAATTTCTCTACTCGAAAATTCCTTTCACTATTTTTTTGAATAATACCTGTAACATATTACATCACTAATTATGTTGCTTATTTTTAATATATTTATTGCTAAAATTAATCATACCATTCAGCCACACCATGTACTTATTTGAATATGACCTTATAATTTATCGTTACTTTATCTGTACCCATTTTTTTTATCCAATGCCTCATCTTTAACTTCTGATCTCATACCGTTAATAGAATCTTGTCTTCTCTCATTCTTCTGTTCTAATATTCTTTTACCTTTTTCATCATCTGTTTTTTCAATAGTTTCTTCAGCAAGATTATAATTTTCGATAGTATTCGTAATATTGTTTTGAATTTTATCTACATTGTCTTTTCTGTCGTCTGGTTTGTTATTCATAATTTTATATCTCCTTTTATTTGAGTTAATAACCTATCCGTTATTATTATATCTACAAATATGTTTAATATACGACAAACCATTAACAAAATAAAAATT
Organism: Clostridium psychrophilum; assembly: GCF_018861705.1. GTDB lineage: Bacteria > Bacillota > Clostridia > Clostridiales > Clostridiaceae > Clostridium_AD > Clostridium_AD psychrophilum. The sequence goes on from NZ_JAHLEC010000026.1 coordinate 32,433, forward strand.
ATAACAATTCTCAATCCTTCAATATCAAGCAATAAACAAATTAATCTGCTAAACCTACAAGTTTTATATTTATATTGCTTTCCTTTTTATCACTGCCTTTAACTTTTAGGGTTACTGAATTTCCAACCCCAACACTATAAAGAGTTGACCTGAATTCTATCATAGTATTTACCAAGCTCCCATTAACAGATAAAATTATATCACCTTTTTCTATTCCTTTAACATCAGCAGGGCTCCCACTTTTAACTTCATAAACGTATATCCCATTTTTTACTTTAATATCAGAAACGAAACCTGCCATTTGTTTATCTATTCCTTGAATTCCTATTATAGGGGTTACAAAATTTCCTTTTTCCTCTATACTTTTTAATATGGGTTTTACTATATTTATAGGAATGGCAAAACCCATGCCTTCAGCACTTGTCACTTTTACAGTATTAATTCCAATAACTTCACTATTAATATTAATTAATGGTCCACCACTATTACCAGGATTAATTGAAGCATCAGTCTGAATTAAATCCTCCATAAAAAATCCGCTCGCGTCACCAATAGTTCTATTGATTGCGCTTATAATTCCAGATGTAACTGTTCTTTGAAATGTAAGTCCCAGTGGGTTTCCTATAGCAATTGCTGTATCACCAACAGTAAGTATTTTAGAATTACCAAGTGGTGCAACCGTCAAGTTGTCTCCAGTAATTTTTAGAACTGCTAGGTCTAAGCCTTCATCTGCCCATACAACCTTTCCTTTTAAATCTCTTCCATCAAATAAAGAAACTGTAATATCATTTGCTTGTTTACTTGCTACATGATTATTAGTAAGTATATAACCTTTTTTATCTACTATTATTCCAGAACCAATCCCTGATTCACCTTTTGAGGTTGCAGTTGGATTGATTGTAGACGTTACACCTACTACCGCTGGCATTAAATTTTTAGCAACTATACTTATAGTTGAAGTCCCTGTTTTTTTACTACTAGGTTGTTGTATTACCAAGGTTTGAGAATTTATATTTTTATCCTTTACAGTACCTTTTACAAATGGACCATATCGAATAATTGCCAAAACTAATCCAACGCCTACTAATACACCTATAAATGAAGATATAAAGTAACTGAATTTGGAATTTCCTCTTTCCATGTTATTTTTCTCCTCCTTTAATTAATTTTCCTGTTTAAGCCATTAAACAAGATTAGATTTTCCAAACGGCTTGTATATTATAAGTGTGTAGTCTACTGTTGTTTTCACCATTAGTTTTAGCAAATAGTAATATAATTATTCTATCCCTTGATTCTCTAGTAGCATATCTAATTTACCAATCAATAAATCTATTTCTAATAATATTGCTGTATCACTTGATGCTGCATATTTTAGAATATTGTTAATGTTTTTATCCATATCTGTTGGTACTTTTAAATTATTATCTTTTATGATTTTAAGAATTTTTTTCTCACCTGGATGTACCATTTCATTTACAGCAAATATAATATCAAAATAACTTGCTAGCAATGCTGCTACTCTATGGTTTACGCTAATATAATCATTTCTTTTTAAAGCCTTCTCTATTTGATAATAATATGAAGGCATCATCTGCTTTAATAATGGATAATTCTTTTTTATTATGTTTTTCTTTAATTGATTAGGGTAGCTTATCATATATTTTTTTTGCAATTTATTTAAATTACCATTCTTATCATAAAGTATAATTGAATTTATGAAATTAGCCCAAAAACAAGTAGTATATCCTGTATCTGCTTCACATTTTACTAAGGTTCTATTTAACAAACCGTCAATCCAATCTAAGTCTCTATATATAATTTCCACAGGAATATTACCTTCTTTTAGAAATCCATCATCTTCTGTCTCCCAAAAGGTATTATTTAGTTCCATGTAACTACAATATTTATCAGTAATTACCTTTCTCTTTTCTAGTGATATCTCCTTAAAAGTATAAATGTATATATCATAATCTGAGTCTTTATCATTAGTTTTTGTTGCATGTGATCCACTTAATAAGATGCCATCTACTTCTTCTATTTTTGAAAAATCATTAACCATTGAGCTTACATTTGCATTAATATTCATAAAAAAGTTGCTCCTTTTCATTATTAAATAGAGTGTATATTTGGTTTTTCCGCAAACCCCACCCTCTAATCATTCTTATCTAATCTTTAAAAGATATTGTTTTTACAAACCTATCGGTTCCAATAATAGTCTCTTTAAATATACTCTCTGCTCTGTCCTTATATTCCTCAGGGTTAAGCATTGAAGGACTAAAATGTGTTAATAAAAGTTCTTGTACCTTTCCTTTTAAAGCAAGCTCTGCTGCCTCACTAAAAGTCATATGTTTGTTTCTTATAGCTTTCTCAATATCATCTTCATTCCCATAAGTACCCTCACAAATAAATAGGTCACTTTCTTTAATAAATGTTGTTATTTTAGAAATTGGTCTAGTATCCGTTATAAAACTAATCTTTATCCCTATTCTTTTTTTCCCAAGTACCATACTTGGCAAATATGTTTTACCATTTTCATTTATAATCTCATTTTTCTGAAGTCTACTCCAAAATTTCTTTGGTATATCATTTTTAGTTGCACTCCCTACGTCAAATTTTGGTTTTCTATTAAAATAGAAACTATATCCCAAACAATTAGTTGAATGCTCAAGTTCTAATGTAGAAATTATCAAATCATTAAATTCTCCTAACAAAGGATTTTCACGATTTGTTGGAGCTTTTATTTTCACGCTTCCCTCTGGATTTTCTAAAATATTAATTTCATAAGGAAGGTAAGGTGCTACAACCATCAGCCCTTTCACAATATCTGTAATTCCAATAGGTCCAATTATAGTAATAGGATCTATTCTACCACTATTCCCAATTGTTAAAAGAATCCCTGGAAGTCCCAATATATGATCAGCATCTCCATGCGTTATACAAATCACGTCTATCGATTTAAAACCCCAACCAAGCATTTTCATGGATACCTGTGTTCCTTCCCCACAATCAAGTAATATCTTTCTTCCTTTATAACTTATGAGAAGTGAAGATAGATATCTTTCTGGAATTGGCATCCCTCCTCCACATCCTAAAAGTGCTAAATCAACCAAGCAAATTACCTCCTCTGTTGTTCCTTATTTTTATCTTCGCTTTTACTTTTTTTATACCCTCCGCTCAAAGTCGTGATTTTCAGGCTTTGCATAATTAAACTTTAGTTTAAAACATTCTTGTGTTAATATTCCCTTTTCTAAAGAAAAATCCATTACTTTATCTAAAATTTGGACTATCTTTTCTTTTTCGTAGTCATGAATATCTAATTTTACTCCATATCTATATTTACCAGCTTTAACTTCTGACGTCAATAACGCATAACCTTTAGCATAAATGTTTATATCATCAATAACTATATTAAACTCTAACATTATATCCTCATCAATTGGTTCTTCAATATCAGTAATAAATTGAATGCCATCTTGTGAGATATTTTCTATTACTATAGTTACCCACTTCGAGATTCCAGATTTATTGCTTATTTTGTCTACTCTCATTTTTGCAACAAAATTGTTAAGTTGATATCTTTTATACATTCTTTTGCTTTTTCCATAAAAACCTTCCTTTCTTAATGAAAATATATTATTGTGTGAATTTCTGTACATATATTATTAGTTTTATATTTATATATTATTTAATAGCTAAATTTATAATCACTTTAGCCTTATTATAAGAAATATTATAACTTTAATATGCTTTATTATCGTAGCATTTCACCAAGTTCTGAACTACTAATTTCTTCAAACACTCCTAATGTATTAGATAATACTGTGACGGATCTTATATTTGGATTGATATTATCTACGGCAAGAAGGATTTGTGAATTAGATAAGTATATTAAAGATGGTAATTGGAAAGCTGATGATGATAAAAATCTTTTCGGAGTAAATGTTCACCATTCTACCCTTGGAATAATTGGAATGTTCAGAATAGGTGGGTTGTAGAAAAAAGAGCAAAATTAGGAGAAAATCCATCTACTGTTGTACCAGAATTAAGAAAATAAAGCAAAACACAGGAATAACGATATTCTCGTCAATCCTGTGTTTACTTTTAATTATATATATATGTTTTACTCTGAATAACTTAAATTTCATCAAGAATCAAAAGTCATTTTTTATTCTAGTTAACTCTCAGATAAAAGCGACTTGTCTGGCGTTACAAGTATTTTTACCTGTTTCTTCTTTTCTGGTCCAGTTAAAGTTTCGAAGCCTTCCTTTACTATATCATCAAGAACTATTTTTTTAGTTATATATCCTTCAGCCTTAATTCTTCCATCACTCATTAATGCTATGGTTGATGGGAATTCATGCCTATATGCTATTGAGCCTATTATTTTCTTTTCAGAGAATACTAAAACATTTGGATTAAAGCTTACATCACCTTCCCAAATACTTGTTATAACCATAGTTCCTTCATATTTTATACTATCAATCCCTGTATCAAAACCTATTTTGGCTCCAGTAGTTTCAAAAGCTACATCTACGCCTACTCCATCTGTAAGTTTTTTAACTTCTTTAGCTATATCAACTTCATTTGGATCAAACACAAAATTTGCACCTGCTCTTTTTGCATATTCTTGTCTTATTGATTTTCTTTGTAATACTATTATAAGTCTAGCTCCTGCAGCTTTTAGGCATTCAATTGTTGCAAGACCTATTGGACCTGAACCAAGTACAATTGCAGTATCGCCTGTCTTGAAATTAGCCATTCTAATAGAATGAAGAGCAACTGCTATTGGCTCTATCAATGCCGCTTGTTCATAGGACATATTATCAGGTATTTTGTGTACATATTTTTCTGGGAATACAGTATATTCAGCAAGTCCACCGCCACTTCCACAAAGTCCATGAAATCCTAATGATGAACATAGATTATATTTTTCTTCTTTGCATGCTGGGCATTCACCACAAGCTACAATCGGTTCCACGGTAACTCTATCTCCGATTTTAATTTTAGTTACGTTTTCTCCAATTTCTACAACATCACCTGAAAATTCATGTCCTAAAACAACTGGTGCAACGTTACCGCTTAAAGGATGAGGTGTTCCAACTGGTATAAAAATTGGGCCGCCTAAATATTCGTGTAAATCTGATCCACATATTCCACACCATTTTACTTTAATTTTAATATATCCTTTAGTAACCTTTGGTTCTTCTATTTCTTCAACTCTAACATCTTTTTTATCATACCATAATGCTGCTTTCATAATAAAATCCACTCCTTTATAATAAAATTATATGTTTGGATTATTAATTTCCTCACATACTTATATAGCAATTGTCATTCCAAAATAATAATTGCTATACACTATTATTATAACCGATTTATATCACTAATAAACTCCCTTTACATCACTACCATAGAATAGCCACATGAAACAAGTTCTGCATTTTCTTTAATTTTAGATTCTACGGACACCTTATAAGCATCATTACCACGCCCGTCCGTAAAATCTACACCATATTCCTTGCATCTTTTCCAGGAGTCTGCTATTTCTAATCTTACCTCATTACTCATATCTCCTTGCTTCACAAATTCTTTCCAAGCCTTAGAAATAAATTCCATATACCCTGACATATTCTCCACTCCTCACATCCCCTTAGTACCGCACACATGGCAAGTAACAAGTTATAATTGGCATCTTATTATATATTTTCACACAAAAGAGGTTTCATATTCTATTTTTCCCTACTTTCTATATAATATTATTTTTCTTATTATAACATAGCGAATGTTTTTTTTATTAGTAATGTGAGCTAACATCAGAAAAGGTATAACAAAATAAAATTGCTATACCTTTTCCACTATCCGTTCACTACAACTAACATCATTTTAAATCTCTCATTAGCCACGAGTCCATGAGGTGTATTGGCTGGCATTAATATCATTTCACCTTCATTAACATTAACAGGATCATTATCTCCTATTGTTATTGTAACTTGACCTTCTGATACATATACTAAAGCATCTCCAGGTGCTGAATGTGTACTTATTTCTTCTCCCTTATCAAAAGCAAATAATGTTATACTAACGTTATTTGTTTGTGTTAATGTTTTACTCACAACTTGATTTTCTACATATAATACCTCATCTTTTAGTCCTAATGCTTTTGCAACCTCTATATTTTTGAAAAATTTAGTGTTCATATTTTTTCCTCCTAATATTTTATTTTCACATATTTTTGTTTTCCTATAGCTTTATTATATATTTATTTAAGTTATAAGAATGTGATTTGAATCAAATTATTAAGATTATAAATATTTTTAATTTAATACCCTTAAAGTAATGGGTTCCGTTTTGAGATGCAAAATAACCTAAGCCTAATAAATTCACAAGTAATATTTAATTTATTTTATTAGGATAACAAAATAAAAAAAAAGCCATTAAGCTCCATCTTATTGTTAAGCAACATTTTTAATTAGAACTTTGCTTATTCTCTTGCTATCACATTCTAATACGATAAAATCATAACCTTCATAAGTGACTTTATCATTAACTTTGGGATATTCAGTAAGTTGTGAATAAATCCATCCTCCAATGGTATCAATATTTTCTGATTTCATAGAAATCTTTAGCAATTCATTTGTATCATCAAGAATAATTTTTCCATCTACAATGTAATTATTATCCTTAGTTTTAATGATTTCAGCATCGTCTTTATCAAACTCATCCTGAATCTCACCAACAATCTCTTCTAAAATATCCTCAATGGTTACGAGTCCGGAAGTGCCTCCATATTCATCAATAATTATAGCCATTTGTGCTCTTTCTTTTTCTATTTTAAATTCCCTTAATAATTCGCTTATTGATGCATACTCTGGAACAAAGTTAATCTTACGAATAATGTCTTCTATATTTTTATTAGTACCCTCAATTTTCTTTTTATATAAATCCTTAAGGTGTATAAAACCAATAACATTATCTTTACTATCCTTACATACTGGATATCTAGTTAGCTGTTTCTCTAAAGCAAATTTTATAATTCTATCAAAAGAATCCTCAATAAAAATACATTCCATATCAGTACGAGGTATCATTATTTCATTTACAGTTTTCTCAGAAAAATTAAATATATTATCTACAAGTGTTAATTCAGTTTTATCTATTAACCCATGCTTATAGCTCTCTTCAAGCAATAGCTTTATCTCTTCATCAGTATGAGCTGATTCATGTTCTTTTACCTCTGTGATACCCCAAATTTTCAAGACTAAATTAGTACTGTGATTCAAAGTCCACATTATTGGATAAGTTACTTTATAAAATAGTACAAGTGGTAGAGATGTATGCACAGCTATCTTTTCCGTATTTATAATTGCTAATGATTTAGGAGCTAACTCTCCAAACACAATCTGAGTACCCGATATAATTGCAAATCCCAGTATATCTGAAACTGAGTGTACAGTACTTTCTGAAAAATGGAATAAATTAAACAAAGGAGTTAGTATATTTGAAACAGCAGGTTCGCCTATCCATCCGAGTCCTAAAGATGCTAAAGTTATTCCTAACTGACATGCAGATAAGTATAAGTTCAAATTTTTAACAATTGTTAAAGTGTGTTTTGCATTTCTATCTCCATCAAGCACTAATGTTTCTATCCTAGATTTTCGTACTTTTACCATGGCAAATTCTGTTGCTACAAAAAAGCCATTCATAAATACAAGTAAAAATACAATAATAATGTTTATCAGATTAATCATATGTTAATAGTTCCCTCCAACGTCATTATGTATCTTTTATTAAAAAAGCATTACATAAATAACAACTCTAATTATACCATATATTATTAATCGCTTTTAAAAAATACTATTTTACCTAAATTACTTGATAAGGGAATTGAAGACTAGTCAATAACATCTGAGAAATTTTTATTCTCTTGTTGTCTTGTTTCCACAATTTCATCCATTAATTCTATATATTCAGCTCCTTTTACAGTGTTATATTGACCTTTCCAGGAATATTTTTTGAATTACGAAACATATTTTAGATATCCAAGATGATTTTCGTTATGTTATATGTATTTTAAAATAATTACAAATGTCATTTGTTAACCCAGTTATACAATTAGACACTTTATGTTAAATTAATATCAATTATAATAATATATTTATTATTATATTCAAGAAAAGCTAGTGTTTTCCCTTATCTTATATAAATCTATTTTTATAAAGTTAAAGTACAATTCATTCTTATTATGCAATTCTTGATATAAATACTAACTTTAGTTTTTCGCTTAGTTTTTTAATACATGTGATTTTATCAGTTATTTTTCATCATATATATCTGAAAACTCTATATTCATTTTATCTACATAATTAGAGTTAATATTGCTGTATCCAGGCTCTTTTTTAATTTCATCTGTTAATATAATTGGAAGTTTAATAATAAAATTGCTTCCCTCACCATAGGTGCTCTCCACAGTTATTTTACCACCATGCATTTCAACAAATGATTTAACTAGTGCTAACCCTATACCACTTCCTTCGCTATTTCTATGTGAAGTATCCTCTACCTGGAGGAATGTATTTTAATTAACAAAATAGTAGGCTATCTCCCTACTCTTTCAAATTTATTCACTTATTTCCAGTAAACTCTCTCCCTTACACCCTAAAATTACAATAATCTTCAAAATGAAATTTCATGCAAATAAAAAAACATCCCAATGGATGATTTCAATTAGTATTAATTATTTTTCAAATAATCTATTCCTTTTACTGTTAGCTTTGGGTTATTACTGGCTATTATTATTTTGCCCTCAACATGTAAAACTTCAACACCTAAAATCAAGGTATCATTGTTCATTGTTTCAATTATTTCTCCATATTGTTTTTCATTTAATTTTAATTTATCTTGCTCTAATAACTTATTTTTTTCATGCATATTCTTTAGAATTTTTAATGTTATTTCCTTTTTCATAACTATCAATTTCCACCTTCCATTTAATAACAACATTCTATATTTTCAAAAGAGTTATATATTGGAATAGATTTGGGTGGAATAAACTCAACATTATTTTTTCAATTATTGTCTATTAAACCATAATATGTTCTATTTAGGAATCAAATTTAAATATTAAAAGGATACTGTAAATATGATGTTAGGATTTTCTTCTAATAATAAAGGACGACTAAAAATATCCTAGCACTTTCGCTAGGATATCACGCTACTTAGAACTTTAGTCTTATAAGAAGGATTTAACCTTTTAATTACTGTACTAACTGTATTGTCGCAGAACTTTCTGATATATAAGGTAATTGTTTTATAATATTGTAAATATATTTTGGTATCAATTTATCATTGCCTAAAAACTGTTCTAAAGATAATTCTTTATAGTACAATAACTTGCACCAAAAGCTCGAGAAATCATCTTTTGTAATAAAAGTTACATTATCGCTATCGTTAACTACAAATCCACAATTAGATTTCTCTGAAATATTTATACCTACATATTCTTCATTTGATAACAGTAACAGTACATCATCCCACATTTTCTTAAATGTAATCATTAAATAAAATCTCCTCCTAAATAAATAGTTTATTTAAATATAATGCCCCTTAATTATTTAACTACTCTAAAAATATATTGTCCTTTATAGAACAATCCTCTATCAACATTTTTTCTGCTAATTGTAATTTCATAAGATTTTGTTTTGACACTATTTTATTTTCTTTCTTGTCTTCTATTATAAATTCATCTGATTTTTCCATTGTTAGTACATCCCCTTTGATTTTAAGTGTATTTTTATAAATAGAAATTATTTTCTTGATTTATTTTAATCCTATTAATATTTAGTACCTTTTTAGTAGCTTTATAATCTAAACCTTCATCATTCAATTTAAATATAAATTTAAATGTTTCAATGTCATTTTTACTATACATTTTTTCTCTATCATTATTTCGTTTAATATTTAAACCCACAGTTTTTTCTATATATCTTAAATTAAAATTTTCTATTTTAAGCAATTTGCATACTTGATCCATTGAATATGTTTCATTATCAATTATTATAGTCATCTCCTAATATTATAGTTTTAATAGTCTTAACAAAAGTTGTTATAATCTTATTGGATTAATCACTTAGCAATAAAAAATACTGCACTTTGGTGAGTGCAGTATTTTTATTGCTAGGAGATTTTCCAACAAAAACTTATGCTGTATGATTTTATTATATACTACTTTACATATTTATTCTATGTATTTGGTAAAAAAGTATTATTTTTACAACTAATATTTTAATCCTCAATTGCAAAAGTAAATTCCACCCCAATACATAAAACAGTGGAAGTTAGTCTTACAAATTAAAAGGTAGATTTTACCTTTACAAATTATTATAATAATATTAGATAT